>CAZCIV010000005.1:0-23927 GCA_964498595.1 uncultured Flavobacterium sp. | reverse complement strand
AATAAATTATTAAATAATATAGAAAATGAAAAATAATAAAATTTTAATAATAGTTATTCTTAATCTTTTCTTTTCAAATTTTAATTATGCACAATGTATAAAAGGAAATTGTGATAATGGACAAGGCGAGTGGAAATATTTAGATGGGAGTATTGTAAAAGCTGAATTTAAAAATCAAGCTTATACCTACGCAATAAAAACTTTCCCAGACGGAACAGTTTACCAAGGAGAATTTATGAAAGCTCAATTCGACGGCAAAGGTTACCTCAAGAAAAAGAATGGAGATTTTATGATTGGGTTTTTCAAAAAAGACACCCTTTATTCTGGCTATGAGTATAAAAATAATATGATTATCCAGAAAATGCCTAAAATATCAAATGCTGAACTTACTAAAATTGGGCAAGGAGTTAGTCAATTAAAAAAAGAAGAACAACAAACACAAGTTACTACAGAAACCAAACCACAAGAAATTGTACCATCTACAAAACCAATTAGTACTACCGTAGAAAGCCACAGAATTATGAATGCCAATCCCAAAGATGCTTTATACACGCATTTTATGTACACAGGTAAGTTGGTAAATGATGTGCCAGAAGATGACAAAGTGACTGGAGTTTATTATTCTGAAATTAATGAACTTTACACTTATACAGGCCAATATAGAATTGTCAAACGAGAAGGGACAGGTGAAATACAAAACAGCAAATACACCCTACAAAAAGCTAAAAAAAACAAGCAAAAAATTGCAGAAAAGTATAGTGCTGAATTTAAAAATGATATAGAACAAATAAAACAATAAACTATGAGTATAAAAGACAGATACCAATACGGCCCTAATGACAAATTGGGCGAAGGTGGTTTTGCAAGTGTATATGTTGCTTACGACAAAATCTTGCAGAGAAATGTAGCCCTGAAATTCTATACCAACAAAGGCGAACACGATAAATCTTTGGTAAACGAGATTAGAAATGCTATTAATCTAGAGCATCCCAACCTTTGCAGGTACCACGATGTGCAGATAGAAAATTATCAAAATATACATGGCGGTAATGATACCGTAGAAATTGGGATTATGGAATTTATAGATGGAGGCGAATTAGACGATTTTCTGAAAAAGCAACCGCAATATCTTAATAAACTTGTAAAAGATGTATTAAAAGGATTGCATTTTTTGCACCAAAAACATATTATACACAGAGATTTGAAACCATCTAATATTTTGGTGAAAAATACCATAGATGGCCCTGTTGCTAAAATTGTAGATTTTGGAATTAGCAAAAATATAGACAGCCAAAAAAGCAATTCTTCTAAATTAATGGGAACCGTAAAATACATGGCTCCCGAACAGTTTGATCCTGCTACTTTTGGAATTAACCAAAAAATAGCCACCAATGTAGATTTGTGGGCTTTTGGTTTGGTATTATACGAATTGGTAAAGAAAGAGCCACTAGTGGTAATAAAAGACGACCTATCTTTTTCGGAAATTGCCAATATTATCCATAAAGATATCCCTTTCTATAAAATAGAGCAACTCCCATCTCCTTACAAAGAAATGGTAAGAGTTTGTGTAGTGCCCAATGCCAACGAAAGGGTAAAAGATGCCAACGATTTAATTGAAATATTGGAAGGTAAACAGTATAGCGGAAGTAAAAGCACCAAAATTATAGATCCTGAAAATACTACAACAAATAGCACCTCTACTTCGGGAGCATCTTTTGTAGCCAAGGGCGATTATATAGAAGGATTGGCATGTGTTAAAACGCACAACGATGTTTTTGGATTTGTAGATACTGGCAATAATTGGATTATCACCCCAAAGTATTATTTTTTAGGGTTACAGAAGTACGCAGATTTCAAAGGAAGAGCTACCAGAAAAGAGTTCTGGAATTATGTCCTTTTCAACACTATTTTCGCTTATGGCTTATTAGGCATAGGAATAGCGTTGTTAGGAGAAGAGGCGGGAAGCGTCCCTTACATTATCTACATTCTAGGGGGTTTGATTCCTGGATTAGCCGTAGGCGTTCGCCGTATGCACGATGTAGGTAAAAGTGGTTGGTTTTTACTAATCCCAATCTACAGTTTTATTTTAGCTGTAACCCAATCAGAGCCTGGTGTAAACAAATGGGGCACACCACAAGATAATTAATTATTAACCTTTCCCACTCTCAAGTCATTAAACAAATTAAATTTTTAAAATTAAAAAATGAAAACTAAAATTATTATTCGCAACCATGTTGCTCATGCTTGTTTTTTCATGTGGTCACAAAGAAATGAAGAGAAAGACTTGCCGAGATAGAAAGAAGAAATAAAGAATTATCCCAAAGAAAATATGAAGAAGGTAAAATTGCTTTAAAAAAAGGAAATTATGAATTAGCTTCAATCTTATTTAAAGAGTCATTTCAGGCTAATTCTGAAATTGGAAACCAAGGTAGAGAATTACTAAAATTCAAAATTAAGTAGGTTATAGAAATTGATAAAAATGACTGTGAATTAATTAATCTTCTTATTTCATATACAGAAATAATCAAAAATGAAAACAACGATTTATTAACTTTAAAATGTAAAAAATGAAAACTAAATTACTATTAATCAACACACTATTGCTATTATTTTTTAATTCAATTAACTGACAAAACAAAGCATTTGAAGATGTACTAAATAGTAGAATTGATAAATGTGCAACCTATTTAGGGCAATTCAAGAAAGACTCTGCCAGAATAGAAATAAAAAAAATGCAACTATTTATGGATCAAGACAATCCAAAATTAGCATTATTTGTAAATCTGGAAAGAAATTTTGATAACGATAAAGAAGCAATTATAATTTTAAAACAACTTTATGAAGATGGTTATAAAGACTTTTCTAAAATTATCGCTTATAAGTATATGCATTTAATTGATCATCTGAATTCTGTAGCATGGTTTCAAAAGTATGGAGAAAATAGACTGCTTTTTTGGGATAAGCATTTTTATTCTGTAGAATGCCTAAATGCAGGCAGAACTGATAAACTCAAAGATATTCTTAATTTTTATAGTACAGACAAACTAGGTAATTTCCTGATAAAGACAAACATCACAGCTATACCCATCTTACAACCCATCATCACAGAGTATTTTAATTATTTAGACTACCAAGACCAAAAGTTAGTATTTGATTTAATGGGACAATTAGATATTGATTTTATGTCATTTCGTTCTAAAATGTTTATTGCCGATACCTGGTTTAATGGAAGCACTAATTTCCCTAAAAACGAAAACAAAGCATTTGAATTGTACAAGCAAATAGCAGACAGTCTAACACTTTCGCAGGAAATATCCAAATTTAATATGGATCATCTTACAAAAGCGTATGCGGCATCTCTTAGAAGTGTTGGTTATTTATATTTCAAAGGAATTGGAACCAAAAAGAATAAAGACCAAGCAAGATATTACATCAAAAAAGCTGCAAACTATGGCGACCCTACCGCTTTGAAATGGTTAAATGAATTGAATTAAAAAAAATCATTTAATAACTTAATTTTCAAATCAATAAAAATGGAGAATGTATAGAAAATTGTAAATAAAATAAAAAATATACTAAAAATATGACCCAACAAGAATTTTTCACACGGTACACCTACTCTCCAAAAGCCGATAAACTAGGGGGAGGTAGCTTTGGTAAAGTATATAAAGCGTACGATACCACTCTAGACAAGTATGTGGCAATAAAAGTTGCCGAACAATTAGAAACTGCGGGCAAAACTTTCTCTTTGCTCGATGAGTTTAAGGCACTCGAAAGTTTGCCCGATCATGTAAACATTGCCAAATATGAACAACTCTACACCTTCGAGTCGCCACAAGGCGTGTTCGATTATGCTATTATGCAATATTATGCCGATGGTAACCTGTCGCAACTCATCTATGGCCAAAAACTTACTGCAGAGCAAAAAGAAAACCTTGCCTTGCAATTGCTCAACGGTATTGGCTTTCTGCACCAGCACAAAGTAGTACATCGGGATATGAAGCCTTCCAACATCCTTATCCACAACAGAATTTTGGGTGGCAACAAAGAGTTTATTCCCAAAATTACCGATTTTGGACTTTCCAAAAAAGCCAAAACCGACAAAGGCACGCATTTCACCAACTCTATTGCGGCGGGAACTTACGCCTACAGTTCGCCAGAGCAACTGAAAGGCGAAGAACTGCGTTTCAATACCGATCTTTGGGCGTATGGTGCTATTGTATATGAATTGTTTACTGGCAAAACCTTGTTTAATATTGAGAAAACTTCTACAGGAAGCAGTGCCTTGGAAGTAAGGGAAATACTAGACAATATCCTGAAAAGCGACATCTCTACCAAAATAGCAGAACTGCCCCCAAAATGGCAACCCGCTATTACGGCATGTTTAGAAAGAGATGCCCAAAAGCGTGTAAAAACAGCCGAGGAAATTCTGGATATTTTGCATGGGAAAACCAAACTTGTGGAAGAGGAAAAACCAAACGAAGATACTCCAAAAGCATCAGGTACCTTAATAGATTCTTCTGTTCCAACCTCATCTCCTGCTCCCTCTCCTTTGGAGAGGGTTAGGGGGAGGAAAACCCAAATTTTGGAAAAGCAAAACAGCGAACCTGTAAAAATTGCGGAAACCAAAATTTTAGAAAAAACAGAAAATACAACATCGCAAGTTCCCCCTCCTTCGGAGGGGGTTAGGGGGAGGCTTGATCTTTTTGTAGGTTTGGGTGTTGCTGTTTTTGCTTTAACTATGGCGTTTGTTTTTTGGCCTAGTAAAAAAGTAGAAACCCAGCCTGCAAACCCTACCGTTGCTGTAGGCGATTCTTTAGCCAAAAAAGATTTTGCGGTTGCACAGACACCAACAGAAACAGAGACTACAAATAAAGATGATTGGAAAACTGCTTACAACATCAAACTCTCTGCACTGCAAAAAGCAGAAAAAAGCAATACAGCAGAAACTAACCTAAGCAAGTACAAAGAACTCTTGGCTACTTTACCTTCCAATGCCACAGAAGAAAGAAAAGCAGTGCAAAGCAAAATAGATTATTTTACCGAAAAACTTGCAACTAACACAACACAAACAGTAGAAAGCACCACCACCAAAAAAAATCTTTATAACTTAAAGACTTTACATGATTATGTTTATGATTATTATGGTGAAGTAAAAAACAATCTTCCGGATGGGTATGGAACAGCGAAATTTAAAAATGGTGACAAATATATTGGTTATTATAAATATGGTAAAATGAATGGTGCAGGAACATATATGTGGTCAAATGGGGATAAATATGTAGGAAATTATGAAAATGATAAAAAGAGCAGCGGTCAAGGGATTTTCTATTTTTCTAATGGAGACAAATATGTTGGAAATTTTGAAAGTGATAATTTTAATGGATACGGGAAACTTTACAAAAATGGTTCATTATATTATTCGGGGTATTATAAAAATAGTAAGCCAACAGGCACTTTTCCTAATTATGGTAACGAATAATATTATCTTACTACTCCATGAAAAGTTTGTGTTTGTGGTATAAATAATTAAGCAATGTAAACCATTGGCAAAAGAAAAGACTTGCCTAAGTTTTGCATAAAAAACAGAAATAATTTCGTATTGCACTACAACTCAGTATTTTTTGCAGTAATATATGTAAATATTAGGCAAATGTTTATATTTGCCTAATATTTACATTATTTAAAAATGGAAAAAGAAAAACTCATACAAAAATTCAAAGACAACCACGGTTGGTTGCAAAGCAAAGATTTTGGCTATCAGCCATTGGTTTATGCCATGCTATATAAAATGATAGAAAACCAAGAAGTAGAAAAAGTAAAAAAAGGCTTGTTCAAATACATAGAAGTAAGCAATTACAATGAGCAAGAAGATATAGCAAAATACTATCCCAATGCGGTTTTGTGTTTGTTTTCGGCTTGGCATTATTACGAGCTTTCTACAACGGTACCCTATCAGCATCATTTAGCATTGCCGCACAAAGCAAATCCTGCCAAAATAGACTATCCACCCATTAAGTTTTACTATTGGAGCGAAGAGCAATTTCAATTGGGCATTAGTAAAGAAAATAATTTTAGAATATACGACATAGAAAAATCAGTTTGCGATGCGGTAAAATTTCGCAACAAAATTGGGGATGAAATTACGTATGAAGTACTAAAAAACTACATGCAATCTAAAAGCAGAAACATAGAAAAGTTGATGAGCTATGCCAAAAAAATGCGAATAGAAAAAATTATAAACCCAATGCTAAAACCTTTGATATGAGTAATGCAAATGCAATAAGTATAAAACTTTTAGAATATTCTAAAAAATACAAAGTCAATCATCAAATGATATTGATACGTTTTTTCCATGAGCGTTTGCTTTTTAGAGTTTCAGTTTCAGCATATAAAAATCATTTATTGCTAAAAGGCGGTAATTTGTTGTATTCCATACAAGGTAATACCGCAAGACCAACGGTAGATATAGATTTTTCGGGAAATAAAATTTCAAATGACATCGAAGAAATAAAAAAAATGTTCCTTCAAATTTTGGCAATAGAAACCAATGATGGCGTAATTTTTAACGCAGAAACACTGAATGCTTCAGAAATAAACGAACAAAATCAATATACAGGAGTTCGAGTAAAAGTAATTGCCCAATTAGCCAATATCAAACAAAATATTCAAATAGACATTGGTTTTGGCGATGTAATAACACCTGCTCCACAAACGCTTCATTATCCCATTCTTTTAGAAGATTTTGAAGTTCCGATCATACAAGCCTATACTATAGAAACCGTCATTGCCGAAAAATTGCAAGCAATCATCATATTGGCACAATTAAACAGCCGAATGAAAGACTTCTACGATATTTATTCACTTCTAAAATCAGAAAAAATAAACTTTGAAGTAGTAAAAGAAGCCATCACTCAAACTTTCAACAATAGGAATACACCAGTAAATTTTGATTCTATTGTATTTAAAGAAGAATTTTACACTGATGCTAACCGATTGAAAATGTGGAATTCTTTTTTAACAAAAATTAAAGCAGAAGAAATTCCATTTGAAATAGTGGTAAAAAGAATTGAAAAACTTGTATTAGAAATAAATAAATAAGAAAAAGCAATATGACTCAACAAGAATTTTTTGCCCGATTCACCTACTCTCCAAAAAACGACAAATTAGGAGGCGGTGCTTTTGGTACGGTGTATAAAGCCTACGATAATACCCTAAATAAATACGTAGCCCTAAAAGTAGCCGAAGTAAAAACCATCAACGGAAAAGAATTTTCCTTAAAAGATGAGTTCGAAGCCATAAAAGGGCTTCCAGACCATCCCAATATTGCTAACTACGACAAAGTATATAATTTCGAACAACCCAACGGTGTTTTCGATTATGCTTTAATTCAGTATTACAAAGATGGCAACTTAAGCGATTTGATGCAGAATCAAAAACTTTCTTTTGAGCAAAGGGAAGATTTGGCTATTCAGATTTTACAAGGCTTACACTTTTTGCATACCCATCATGTGGTTCATAGAGATATGAAGCCATCTAATATTCTTATTCATCGGCACGATATTTCGTGGCGATACATTGCCAAAATTGCAGATTTTGGCTTGAGTAAAAAACTTGACGAGCCAGGTAAAAGTAGAATGACCAATTCTTTTGGTGGTGGCACCCTCAAATACAGCAGTCCAGAACAACTGAAAGGCGAAACCATAAAAACCAATACCGATCTTTGGGCTTGGGCAGTAATGTCTATAGAATTGCTTACTGGCAAATATCCGTTTGATGTTCCCAATGTAAACACCAGTTCTTACCAATATGAACAGAAATTATATGATAATATCCTGAAAAACAACTTGCAAGCAGATATTAGCTCATTGCCACAGAAATGGCAAAACGCTTTCAAACTCTGTTTAGAAAAAGATATTGATGTGAGGTGTAATAACGATGCTGAACTTTTCAAAATTTTAAATATTGAGGAAACCCATTTTGAACCTGTACAAAAAGCAGGTAAAACGGAAGTAATTACAACACCCAAAACAGAGATTGTTGGCATTCCACCAGCTACAGAAAAGCCAAAACCTGCTCAACAGAAACAAAAATTAGTTACCACTACTCAAACAAAAAATAAAAATTGGGCTTGGCTGTGGTTATTACTGCTCCCCATTTTGGCTGGTATAGGATTTTTTGTGTATCAAAATTATTTAAAAGCTCCAGACAAAATTTCAATACAAGAAGCAAGAACTGTGTATGAAAAACTACATCAGTTACAAATTTCTGGTAATTTAGACAATTTAGGCGATGTATATACCGATCCTTTGGAACGATTTTTTGATAAAGAGAATCCCTCGTTAAGCACGGTGATTTCTGATGCAAAAAAATATGCAGAAAAATGGAAAGAAGAAAAAATGCAGATCATTACTTTTGAGGAAGTTGCTCCCAACGAATTTCATTACCAAATAAGTTATTCTGTAAGAAAATTAGAAAACAATAAAATTTTCGATTACAAAATTTCTGGAAATGTAAAATACAGATTAACCGATAAAGGTTATCGTATTTATTCAATTACAGAATCATCAGATAGGGATTATCTTAATTTTAAATATCAAAATTCTACTTTTAGCAAAAATGGAAACTTAAGCAATGGGTATTCTTTACAATTTGATTCTGATGTTTTGATTTTCAATGATATAAAAAACGATTTGTTGCTCGATTATCTTTACAAAGATATCATTCCGGGTAATAATTATTCACAATGGAAATCTTCCGATTTTTATGATGCCCAACAAAATCAATTTCAAAATGAACTAAATGAGTTATATGGTAATGAAGCGGTTACAGATTCTACAAGTTCTTATATGTCTTCTTATGAATCTTCCACTAAAATGGATTTAAAATTTGTAGATCAAAATTTTTTATCGGTAGAAATTTTCTATCACTCCTATTCTGGTGGTTTACACGGTATGGAAGCACAGATATACAGAAATGTAGATTATAAAAACAACAATGTAGTCTATATTTCTACCATCCTCAATGCTGAAAGTGTTCCATGGAACTCGCTATTAAGAAGATGTATGAATAATTTTTCTAAAGATCCAAACGGAAATTCCTACAACGAATCTATTCTTTTTGAAGCCGATAAATTAGACAAAACCGAAAACTTTTATTTTGATAACCAAAATCTTTATTTGGTATATCAACCGTATGAAATAGCTTCTTATGCTGATGGTATTGTTACCATAAAAATTCCTTTTTCCGAACTACAAGATTGGATGAAAGACGAATTTAAACAAAAAATAAAAGATAGTAAAAAAGTAAATATTCAGAAATTATAAAAAATGAAGAAAATAATTTCCCTTGTCGTTTTATATCCGCTTTGTATCGCAATATTTTATACTGCTACCAAGCACAATTTTAGTAGTTGGTACAAAAATCCTAAATCTATTTATTTTGCTATAAGTTTTGTAGGATTTTTATTTTTATTTTACAAAAAAATGCTTTTTAGCTCATTTTATAGTACACTCCGCCATGAGCTTTGCCATTGGTTGTTTTCGGTTTTATCTTTTAGCAAACCGTATAGCATACAGATTAATCCTAATGGAAGTGGGCATTATCAGCATATTGGCAAAGGAAATTATTTTTTAACATTAGCTCCATATTTTTTTCCAATCACTAGTTTTTCTTTGCTTTTGGCAAGTGTGGTATTTCAAAAACCCATTACTATCTATTTTATAATTATGGGACTTGCTTTAGCTTTTGATGTGGTTTCCATGTTTAAAGACTACCATTTTCAGCAAACCGATTGGAACAAAAACGGAATTCTATTTTCAGTACAATTTTCGGTGCTCATGTTTATCATTATGCTCATGTTTTATTTCACCATTCTATTTGGCGGTTTTCATGAAGCTTGGAATTTAATAAAAACAACTTTTTTCACCATTAAAAAAATCATATAATATGTTAGGAATCAATTTATACGGCTATACCATAAAATCCTCTTTAGGAAGCGGAGGAATGGCAGAAGTGTGGTATGCCGAAAGTAATCCTGGCGAATCTGTTGCCATAAAAATAATGCATTCTAAATTTAAAGACGAGCCTCAAGTTACCACTAGGTTTGAAATTGAAGCCAAAGTCATGAGTAAGCTCGATCACCAAAATATTAGAAAGGTGATTAACTATGGAGAATACCAAGGCAGACCATTTATCATTATGGAATACTTAGAAGGTACCGATCTTTCTACACTTATAGAAAATGGCTACAAACCCAAAAATGAGGATTTAGAAAAATGGTGGCAACAATGTCTTTCTGCATTAGAACACACCCATAGCAAAGGTATTATACACCGAGATATAAAACCTTCTAACATTTTTTTGCTAAACACAGGAGATGTAAAACTTCTAGATTTTGGTATTGCTAAAGTAAAAGATGAAATTTCTCTTACCAGAACAGGACAAGGTTTAGGCACTGTGATGTATATGAGCCCAGAGCAAATACTAAATCCTAAAAATGTAACTTCTGCTACCGACATTTATTCTTTGGGCGTATCTTTTGCACACCTCATCAAAGGGACTCCTTTTGTACAAAACACCGAGTCAATCTTTAAAGTACAAACCCAAATCACCCAAGTCAATCTAGATTTAAATGGAATAGATGGTTTTTGGCTCAACCGAATAATAGAAGCTACCAAGTTAGTGCCTACAGAAAGGAGAATAGGAACAAATTCTTTTAATTTTAGCAGTAAAACTAAAATATTGGACTCTGATAAAAAAGAGTTTTTGAATAAAAATCAATCAAATGAGAACTTTTCTGAAAATTCATCCAGAGATAATAAAACAAAATATTCTGAAAAATAATTTAGATTATAAGAAGGCGATTATTATAGGTTTAATTTCTGTTATTATTTTAATCACTACATTTTTTATTTATAACAAATATAGTAAAAACAATATTTCAGTTGGAGATATTGGAGTATTAGCAGATAGTACTATTGTTAGAGAAGATACTGTAGTAATTAGTAACAACCAATACAAAGAAAAAATAGCAATGGATTTACCAAATGGGAAAGCAATTAAAGGTTTTAAAGGAGGTTTTGAAGAACAGGGTGTAAATTTTTTAAAATCATATAGTTACAAATCTGCAAATGAAGATGATTTAAAAATTAATTGGTTTACTTTTGATAACATCAGTTTTGAATTTGGCACTTACAATTTAACTATGGAATCTCAATCTCAAATAGAGAATATTAAAACTATTTTGAAAGCATACCCAGATTCAAAAATAAAAATTGGAGTATATACAGATAAAGTAGGAAATGATTTAGTAAATTTAAATGATTCACAAAAAAGAGCTGTTGCAATTAAATCTGCTATAGGGATGTCACAAGTTATTTCAGCAGAAGGTTATGGTGAACAATTTGCCATAGTTTCTGAATCAGCTTCTGGTAAAGAGAGAGAAACAGATAGAAAAATTGCTTTAAGATTTGTAAAATAAAAACAAAAACTATGTTCGACAAACTAAAATCTCAAATAGAAAGAGGAATCAGCAGACTCAATATGTTTGGCTCCGATTCCGATGTAGCTAGCGAAGGCTTAAGCATACAAACTTTGGTTAACCTTTTAGAAACCAATTTTATAAAAGTAATGAATAGGGATTCCTATGACGATCAATTGCTATATGATTGCAGTTTTCTTATCCTGATGCGTCCGGAAGATTATCACCGATTAGAAGTTCGCTTACCGCAAATTGTAGAAGGTGTAGTAAGACGGTTTTATGCAGTCATCAATAAGAAAAAGAGTAAATACAGCAATTATCAGCCTTTAGGCAATTATTGGCATTTTCATTTTTGTCCACAGGAAACCGATTTGGATAAAGCTGAAATAGAAGAAGGCAAAATCATCATCATCAGTACCGCTACTTCGCTTAAACAAGAATGGGGCGAAACTTTGGAAAACAACGAACTCACCTCCAGTTTAATGAGTGTTTCCATTAATGGTAAAACTTCCAAATATTCTAAATACGACCTGAATATGGATGCATTGGGCAGTGTAGATATTTTAGCAAAAGGAAGAATGAGGTTGAAATTTAATCCAGAATTAATTTTCAAAACCGATGATTTCGATAAAAAAGAAGAGAAAAAAATAGATGCTTTTGCCATTCTGTCTTTTGAGCAAAACAAAACCAAAAAATCCTACAATATGATTCGCAATACGGTAGATATTGGCATGGCTACGGAAGCCCAAGAAGTAAGCACCACTGGAAGGCTGAATATTTGGATGCCCGATGCTCCATTGGTACGCGATCATTTTAGAATAAAATACGATGAAGAAACCCGTATTTTTTACATTGCTTTGTTTGCTCCTGCTCGTATAAACGAAGAAAAATTGAGCGAAAGTGTAGATCTAGACAATCCTGTTTGGCACCGATTGAAACAAAAATCGTCTATCCTTTGTGGTTTGTTGCAAATAAATTTTGAAGCTTTAAAATAATGCCATCATGACAGGAATTTTTATGCTCGCAGTAGTAGCGTTCATCTACTTTGTACAAAAGAAAAAATAGTAAAATAACAATGAAAAATAAAATAAAAACTGCCGTAATCTCCGATTTAGGAAAAGTACGACAAGGCAACGAAGATAATTTTGTAGAGTTACAAAATGTGTTTGGCAATAGCAATGTTGTTTTAGCAGGTGCTATAGATGGTGTAGGTGGCTATGCTGGTGGTGCAAGAGCCGCCGAAATTACAAAATTGGCCATTGAAAAAACAGTAAAAGAAGCTGAGAAAGAAATGGCTCAAAATATCGAATTGCTTTTAAGAAAAGCATTTGTAGAAGCCAATAACCAAATTTTTGAAGAACGATTTGTAAATCCAGTCTATCACAAAATGAGTTGTGTACTTTCGGTAGCTCTTTTAGATGCCGAAAAAGAAGTATTGCACTATGTACACTGTGGTGATAGCCGATTTTATATTTTTAGAAACCACGAACTCATCAAAATTACCAAAGATCATTCTTTAGTAGGCTATTTGGAAGACAATGGCGATTTGCTTGAAGAAGACGCCATGAAACACCCCAGAAGAAACGAAATTTTTAAACTTTTGGGTGAAAAAGAATTAAAACCCGATTCTGATTATTTTGATACAGGCGAATTTAGTTTTAATGCAGGAGATATTGCCCTTTTCTGTAGCGATGGACTTACCGATTTGGTAAACCGCGCTTCTATAATGGAAACTTTAGAATCATCTATTTCTTTGGAAGAAAAATGCCAGCAATTAGTTAACAAAGCCAATGCTTTGGGTGGCAAAGACAATATTACCGTGGTATTGGCAGAATACAGAAAAGATCCTTTTCAGAAAAAAGAAAACACCGCTGTAAAAAGTATGATTATCCCTACTGAACCTAAACCTTTACCTAAAAAGAAGAAAAGCAAACTTTGGCTTTGGCTTCTTTTGGCAATATTACTCCCCGTATTAGGAATTTTGGTGTGGTTCTTCTTTTTCCTTACCGAAAAACAACAAAAAGACTACCAAAAACAAATAGAAACCTATTGCAGTTCTTTTTTTGCAGATAATAAACCAAAACAGAATACCCAAAAAATATTAAAAAAATGACACAAGAAGAATTTTTCTCTCGCTATACTTATGATACCGAAGACGACCACATTGGTGGTGGTTCTTTTGGGGATGTATATAAAGTATTTGATGAGGTGGAAGACCGTTGGGTGGCCATTAAGGTTTCTAAAAGAATCACCTTGAATGGCAAAACTTTTTCTTTGCAAGATGAATTTGAGACCACCCAAAAGCTGGCTCCCAATGTAAATATTGCCAAATACGAAAGTTTATATACCTACAAAACGCCACAAGGTATTTTTGATTATGCCATTATGCAATATTATCCCGATGGTAATCTTAAAAACCTGCTGAAAGTAAACGAATTAAGTGCAACCAAAAAAGAAGACATTGCCTTGCAGTTGTTGCAAGGAATTGGCTTTCTGCACCAAAATAAAATAATACACCGAGACCTAAAACCTGCCAATATTTTGGTAAGCAAGCGTACCGAAAAAAATGGTGCAGTAAAAAATATTTTAAAAATTGCCGATTTTGGCTTGAGTAAAGTAGCCAAACCCAACGAACACAGTAGAATGAGCAATTCTTTTGGTGGCGGTACTATAGAATACAGCTCGCCAGAACAACTGAGTGCCAAACCACTACGTTACAATACCGATCTTTGGGCTTTTGGTGTTATTGCCTACGAAATACTTACCAGTAAAAGCCTTTTCTCACAAGCCAATGCTGGGAGCAGTGCTGTAAGCGAAAACGAAGTAATACAAAACATTTTAAAGAAAGATATTACGCAAGATTTGCAATTGCTTCCTGCAAAATGGCAAAAGACCATTGCTTCTTGTTTGGTAAAAGACCCCGAATTGCGTGTAAAATCTACCGATGAAATTGTAGAAATTCTAAACGGAAAAGCGAAATTTGTGGAAGAGCATACACCCAATGAAGACGCTCCAAAAACACCAGAAACCCAAATTTTGGAAAAATTAGAATGTGGAGGGAAGACTTCTTCAAATGAAAAAGGAAATAAAATGTTATATGTAGCTGTAGTTGGACTAGTTTCTTTGATATGTATAATCATTTATTCATGGTTTGTCCCATTTAACAAAATGAATGAATTTGGCACAGGTAATTTTAATCGATTAGCAGCAAAAGAAAATTTATTTGGCTTATATGCAATTTATCTTGATGGAGAAAATATTAGTGGGTTTAAATATGACATGGTATTTTTTAATGAAAATGAAGATGAAGATTTATCTTATGTAAGTAATGGTAATCGAAAAGTTGGTTACATAGATAATTTAGGAAAAGAAAAGATTCCTTTAAAATATAAGGATGGAAAATCATTTAATGGTGGTTTAGCACCAGTAAAAATATATGATAAGTGGGGATTTATTGATACGAATGGACAAATAAAAATTCCGAGTATCTACGAAGATGCAAGTATGTTTAGTGAAAATGGCTTAGCTGGAGTTGAATTAAATTCGAAATGGGGGTTTATTGACAGATTTGGGAATCTTGTTATACCATATAAATTTGACTATTCTTTAGGTTTTAATAATAATGACGGGACAGCATATGTTAGTCTTGGTGAAAGAAATTTTTACATCAATAAACAAGGACAATGTGTAAAAGATTGCCCATAAAACACAAATATCATGACACAACAAGAATTTAAAAACAGATATGCCTACAGTATCCGTACCGATAAATTAGGGAGAGGTGCTTTTGGTACGGTATATAAAGCGTACGATAACATCAGAAACATCTATGTAGCCATTAAAGTTTCTGAAGTGAAAACCATTTCAGGAAAAGAGTTTTCACTGATGGAAGAGTTCAACGCCATTCGTGGTTTGCCTGTACACAAAAACATTGCCGTGTATGAAGAACTCTACACCTACGAAGAATCTAGCGGTGTTTTCGATTATGCCGTGATACAATACTACCCCGATGGAAATTTGAGCCAGCTGATTGCTTCTCAAAAACTATCGCCTGCACAAAAACACGATTTGGCATTGCAGATTCTGGATGGTATTGGCTATCTGCACCAGTATAAGGTAGTACACCGAGACATGAAACCCTCTAACATCCTAATTGCCAAAAAAGAATTGGGTGGCGTGGTAGAATATATCCCAAAAATTGCAGATTTTGGTCTGAGCAAAAAAGCAGATCCCAATGCCAGAAGCAGGTTTACCAATTCTTTTGGTGGCGGTACCTACGAATACAGCTCGCCAGAACAATTAAAAGGCGAAGAATTGCGCTTCAATACCGATCTTTGGGCTTTTGGAGTTATTGCCTACGAAATACTTACGGGCAAAAGCCTTTTCTCACAAGCCAATGTGGGGAGCAGTGCCGAAAGCGAGCACGAGGTAATACAAAATATCTTAAAAAAAGATATTGCCCAAGACCTACTGCTACTCCCTAAAAAATGGCAAAACGCCATTGCTTCTTGTTTAGTGAAAGACCCCGAACTGCGGGTAAAATCTGCCGATGAAATTTTAGAAAATCTAAACGGGAAACGCAAACCTATAGATGAGTGTAAAGCACCAGAAACCCAAATTTTGAAAGAGCTTTACAATGAACCCAAAAAATTAGCAGAAACCGAAGTTTTGAAAAAGAAGAAAATTAATTTTAGTTGGGTTTTAGTTCTGATTGGTATAGTAGTAATTCTAACAACTACATTTATTGTAATTAAGCCAAGTAAAAAAATTGATACACTATCTAGTCAATCAGAATTTTCGAAAATAGATTCTACTAAAAAAACAGATTCTATAATGGAGCCAAAACCCACAACAGACCCTATATGGAAAACAGAATTTAATAAAAAATTTTATGAGTTAGCTAGTGTTGAAGCTGCTATGACAGCTGAATCTGCTTTAAAAAGTTATAAAGAATTTTTGATAAGTCTACCAATAGAAGCTAAACATGAAAGGGAGTTAGTTAGTAAAAAAATAAAAGAACTTTCATCTGTAAAAGTTATAAATTACAAAATTAAAAATATTTTAGGAATACATAGGTTTGCTTTACAATGGATAAGTTGGGAGAAATTTGGCAAAGCTAATTTCTATGAAAAAAATGGAGAACTTTATCTTGATGCAAACCAAAGTATTAATAGCGATTATGTAAAATTGAATGGTAAAGTTGAAATAGTTGGCGAAGATCATTTTATTTTAGATGGAACATTGATAACTAGAGTAAGCCATATTAATAATGGACAAGAATGTGTAAGAAATGGAACTTTTAATTTTAAAACAAGAGGAAGGGCATATTTTAGGCTTATGGAAATGGATAATCCTTGTGATGGTGTCACAGATTATGTTGATATATTTATAAATTAGAGAAGAAATTCATTAAAAATATTTAATAAAACCTATGAACACCCCAAACAGAAATAAAGAAACCCTATTATTGGCAATAGTAAGCGTATTGCTTATCACCATGTCTTTTGTTTATTTTAGAAACATTGGCAAAGATTTAGACCACGCACAGCACTCCTACAAAGGAGATTCGGCATCGGTGGTTAATTTATCGGCATCTTTGGATACCGATGTATTGCAGAAAATTCTTTCCAAAGGAAATTATTTTCCAGATCCGGCTTATACCCAGTTTGCTGTACAACAACTGCAAAGCAAACTCGCAGAACACAAAACCCTGCCCAATTTGGGAGCACTGAACAAGAGAGATTTCCAGGTAGATGCAGAGACCATGGAGAAAGAAGGCGGTTCTTGGGGAAAAGAGCGGGTAAAAGCATCACAAATCATGATGGGGTTAGACAGCCTTACGCTTGCAGAAGAAATGAAGCAACCCCAAAACTACCCAAGTATTCAAAAAATTTCAAATAATAATACAGGTATTTCTTTCCACGGCAAAATTATAACTGCAAAAGATAAGAAAAAAGGTATTGAAAGCAGTCCTGCAAAAGGAGTATTGATAAAGCTTACCGAAGAATACACTTCTAGCCACAAAGACAGCATACAAAACAAGATTATTGCCGATGCATCGGTAGATTCTCTTAAATCTATCAATCTTAATCAGTTGGTACAATCTCCAGAGTTTTTTGCACGTACCGATGCCAATGGTAATTATACATTTACCAATTTAGAAGAAGGGAAAAATTACAGCATTATTCCTATAAAACGCTACAAAGATTATGGGGATTATCAAGGTGCTTCATTAGTAGGGAAAGAAAGAAAACTTTGGTTTTTTCCAAAAAAAGAATATGAATTCAATTTTACTGAAAAACCCCACAAACTAAAAATTTTTGATAATGTAGCCTATCAAAAAATAAAAACCGATGAGTCTTTTACGGTAAGAACTCCAGATACTTACAAGAAAGATTATTTGAAATATTTTACCTTATTTATTTTAGGTTTTTGGTTTTTCCATTTGGCTTTACGTTTCAAAAAAGCAACAGGTGACCAAATTATATTGCCTATATTATTGTTTTTATCAGGAACAGGATTAGTGGTTCTGTACAGCATACAAGAGCCTTTGTCGGGAGAAATTTATGGAGGAACATTAGCACTTTATGTATTTTTTGTAATGTTCTTATTATCGGCAATTACCTTGTTTGTTAGTCCACAAAAAATACATTCTGTATTACGATGGAACTGGGTGCAAAACTTCAGAAGAAATGGTGGGAATATTCCTAAATTATTACATCCTTTCACCAATCCTAATCAACTGAAATCCAACGGATATTTGTGGTTAATGTTATCTATTGTCCTTATGATTCTTTTATTGCTTTTTGGTTCAGGACCAGAAGGTAGTGGTGTAAAAGTAAATTTGGGACCAATACAAGTTTCAGAAGTTTCTAAATTTCTAATGATTTTATTTTTTGCTAAATATTTTACAGCAAACATAGAATACTTCAGAAGAATCCCAAATAACCAATGGCTAATAAAGCATAATTTCAAAATGTTCCTTTTCTTTATTTTTTTAATAGGAATTTATGGAGTACTGGGAGATTTAGGTCCTGCTTTGGTTTTAAGCTTAACGTTTTTAGTATTTTATTCTTTTGCCAAAAATGAGTTTCTACCAATGGTAATATCAGGTTTGGTGTATGCGGTGGTTATTTATATTGCATCTATATTTTTCACTGGCGAAAAATATATTATGGCTACTTTGTCTATTATTATTTGTTTATTATTAGGAATTTATACCTTTTTCGTTCGCCGTAAAGATGAAAGTTCGTTCTTCTTGGTATTTCTTATTTCTGCTTTTATATTTTTAGAAATCATTCCTATCAGTCAGTTTCAGCGATTGGCAGATAGAAACAGTATGTTTAGAGATATTTGGGATAACGATTTAAATGGAGGCGATCAAATTGCACAAGGAGTTTGGTCTTTGGCTTCAGGCGGTTATACAGGACAAGGTTTGGGCAACGGTTTTTCTAATGTAATGCCTGCATATCATACGGATATGATTTTCCAAAGTATAGGCGAAGAATTAGGATTTTTTGCACTTATCAGTTTGCTTTTTGGGTTTCTTATTCTATTTTTTAGAGTAATGAAATCGGCAAAAAAAACCGCTAATCCGTTTTTATTTTATCTATTTGGCGGAATTGGTGTAGCAACTATGTTACAATTAACCATTATTATTGGAGGGTCTTTGGGGCTTATTCCACTCACAGGAATTTCTGTTCCTTTTTTAAGCAAGGGAAACTCTAGTTTAATGATTAATTTGTTTTTCTTTGGTATCTTAATACTATTATCACAGCTTAAAGGTTCTGAAAAAGAAAAAGCATACACTCAATCTACTTTCGATGGGGTAAATGGTGCTTCTGTATTTGCTTTTGCTGGAGTAATTTTACTGTTTGCTCTTCGTTTAATATGGTTCCAGTGGAATGCAGATGAAAACATGATAAGACCTGCATTTGTACTTTCAAAACAAGGAGGATATCAAATGAGTGAAAACCCTAGGATTAAGATAATTTCCCGTGCTTTAATGGCTGGAAACATCTACGATAGAAACGGAAAACTTTTAGCAACCAGTGATAAAAAACTTTTTGCGGATACAGAAAATGAAGTTTCTGCAATGAATCCAAATTTGGTAGATCAGTTTCAAAAACAAAAATTAAGCAACCTGAAAAGATATTATCCGTATAGTGAAGATTTGGTGTTTTGGTTAGGTGATATGAATAACCAATTGGTTTCTAGCCAAACTTTGGGGTATGTTGCAGAGTTTTCTCATTTATCAGAATTAAGAGATTTAGAAAATAAAACCAAAAATGAAAAATTACAACCAACGGATAAAGTATCCAATCACTACAGAGAAAGTCCTTTTTTGCCAGTAGAAAATAGTATAGCTCATTTTTTCACAAATGATTACAGTGCTTATATTCCTTATTTAAAAGCTGGAATAAGAAGTAACAAAATTCAAGAATTTAATAAAAATATTACAAAAAGAAGTATTACTTTATCTTTAGATGTACAGATGAATGAAACCATAAACAATTTGGTTCAAACCGAAGAGTACAAAGGTTACAAAGCTTCTGTAGTTGCAATAAAAGTAGATGATGGACAAGTTTTAGCATCGGCTATTAATCCTAAACCTAATTATCAAGATTTAAGAAAAATTAGTGAATTTGGGAAAATAAACTACAACAAATTAATGAAAGTGTATTTCAGAAACAGTAAATATGAAAACTATGTTGCAGATAGAGATTTTGGTATTACATGGCCGTCTTTACCGGGTTCATCATCAAAAGTGATTACAGGAACCGCATTTATGAGAAGATACGGAACCGATAGCACCACTATAAGATATGATATAATACCAGAAGAAAAAATTTTTCCTAAAGAGCCTACTGGTTCTCTAGATATGAGAGAAGCTATGAAAAATTCAAGTAATGTATTTTTCATTAAACTTACCAATGAGCATAATCTGCATCCTGAATTATTTGATTTGTACCAATCAGTTGGCATTCAGCTTGATCATTTCGGTGGATATTTTTACAACAAACCCAATAATTACAATGCAGAATTTGTAAAACAAAATTGGAGTACCCTAATTGCTAAAAATAAAGAAAACTATACCAATCCTAAATTTATAGGTACAAAGAAAAGGTTTTCATCTTTTTACTCGGCAATTTCTTACGGACAATTTCCAATGGAAGCAACTCCTTTGCAAATGGCAAGATTTTATGGTGCTGTTGCAAATAAGGGGATTTTATCTCCTTTGCATTTTACAAAAGATACCCAAACAAAAGATGCTAAAACCACTGGTTTTCAGATTTCTAAAAACGAAGCTTCTAATGCCATTATGGAATCGTATTTGGAAACCGAAAAGCACTCTGTTTCTCTTTCAAATAAAACAAAGATTAAAGTTTATGGTAAAACAGGTAGCGCAGTAAGGTATCAATTTTTATCAAAAAAAGGAAAAGCATTCAAAACGATTAAGTTCCCAGATTCTTGGTATATTTTTTATATTAAAGATACTAAATTCAACGCTCCAATTGCTTTTTCTGTTCGTATTCAAGGTATTGGTATGTCCGATAGAGCAGTTGCTCTTTCCGAAAAAATTATAAATTCTTTAAAAGATAAAGGGTACTTCACAACAACTAAATAGCAAAACAATGAATTGGTTCAAAAAATTATTCGCAGAAATCGAGGATTCTTCTGAAGAAAATGAAGAAAAAATCGAAAATAAAGAAAAAACAACTTCTAATTTTAATGAGAATTTAGAAGTAAATGAAACTTCCGAAAACTCTGGAAATACTACTCAAATTATCCCAGAAGAAATACCAATTGCGGAGGAAGAAATAGAGGAAATAAAACCCAAAGTAAAAGTAGAAAAACCACTTGACGAAAGCATTAAAAACTCTGATGAGAAAATAAAAAGTGCTATAGATTTAGAAGAATTTACCATTTCTAAAATCATTTTAGATAGTCCATTGGCTTTTTCTGGGGTTAAACTTTCGGGGATTAGTATTCATTTTCGCAATGGTAGAACCGCTCCCGAAGTAGTTGCAGGGCAAAAAATATTCGAGAATAATATCCAGTTTCTGAATAAGCTCCATCGGGAGCTTAGCGCTCATGGAATTGGCTATACTGATAATTTGAAGATAAAATTAATCTACAATTCTACTAATATAGACCAAGTAGCACAAATTAATAAAAATATAGGTATAGAAGTTTTTACCCCACAACAAACCGCCGAAAAATTTGAGGGTGTTTTAAAAATTCAGGAAGGTTATGCATGGGAGAACGAATATAAAATAGAGCCTATACCAGGGAAAATATATTATATTGGTAGAGGGAAGAATCCAAAACTAGATAATGCAAGAAGGATAAATAATGATATAGCCTTTATAAGCTTGGAAGAAAAGAATGATGAAAAATATAAAATTAATAATTATGTAAGCAGATCAATTGCACAAATTTATTATGATGAGGAAAAAAATGTTTTTGTCATCAAAAGATCTCCATTAATGAACAATATTCAGCATATTATAAAAGTTTATAGCCTTTCTGTATCAGGTTTTAATGAAATTAGCCTTACCAATACGAGTATGCAACACATACTGAAAGACAGAGATGAAATAGTTTTCAATGAAAAAATATCATTGCAATTTTCAAAAATTTTAATTGGCTAAATTCCAATAAATGTATTTTACTCTTTCAAATGAACCAATGACATAAAAAAAATCCCGAATTCTAAATCCTTGTCAAAAAAGAGTGAGCATATATTATTAAGCGGTAATTTTACATAAAATCATATTATAAAAAACCATGAAAGAAATTTTCGAAAAATTTGAAGTTTTGAACCAATTAGGAAGTGGCGGTTTCTCTAAAGTATATAAAGTAGAATCTATACAAGACCACCAGATTTATGCCCTTAAAATTTTGGATGCAGAAGATACCGACATGTATCACGACACTACCAATGAATACGGCGAAACCTCTAGAGAAATAAAACAAGATTCCAAGGAATATAAAGATTTTATCAATGAGGTACAGGTACTAAAGAAACTAAATTCTCCAAACATCCTCAAGGTATTTGATGCCATGATTCTAGATGGCAAACCTTGTATTCTTATGGAATATTTAGAAGGTGATACCCTAGAAAATATTCTGAATGTAGAGAAAATCCTTACAAAAGATGAAGTGCTAGATATTACCAAGCAGATTTCTACAGCGCTTTATCATTGCCATAATATGCAGTTCAATAAAGAAGATATTGGCTACAAAAGCGAAACACAGATTATTGTAGAAAACGCCATTATACACAACGATATTCACCCCAAAAACATCATTAGAAAAGAGGTGGGAAATGGGCAATACCGATATGTACTTATAGATTTTGGGCTGTCTTTTTCTAATCCCAAAAACCTGACCGATGATTTGAAGAGACACGGAATGGCAGAATATAAATCCCCCGAAAAATGGAAAAACGAGGCATTTTCTACCTATTCAGATATCTATAGTTTTGGGATTTTACTCTACCAATGTTTAGCGGGAACTGTTCCGTTTCCGTTGGAAAATAGCCATAGCGATGCCGAAATGAGAAATTTAGAAAACCAGCATTGCTATGCAACACCACCAGATTTGTGGCAAATACGAAAAGAAAATTTAAAAAAATTAAAATTTTCTAACAAAGAAAAACCAGATTTCCCTTATTGGTTAAAATTATTGATAGACAAATGTTTAGAAAAAGATCCACTCCAACGTTTCAGAACAGGCAAAGATCTCAACCAATATTATCACCTTGCAATGCGTGGAGAAGAACCAACAGATTGGCCTATAATACCAACTCCAAAACCTAAACCTAAACCTGAACCTAAACCAAAACCTATACCTAAAACCGAACCTAAACCTATACCTCAACCTATACCTCAGTCTCAATCTCAATCTCAATCTCAACCTCTACTTTCCTATCTTGGTTATCTTGTTTTTTTTGTGGCCATTGCATTTGGCACTTGGTACGGAATGGATTATCTTAAAAACAGAAAATCTAATGTAAATACAAGCTCTACTAACAAAGAAATCATACAAAAATACCTTGATACAGATGCCAATGCAAAAAGTGAAGAGGATATTACTAATGTGGCTAAATTTTTCTCATTTCCATTAAATTACTACAATAAAAATTTGAAAAATGAACAAGAATTTATTACCAATTACCAAAACCACCTTATAGGTACAGAAAACCGAAAAATTACGATAGATTCTATTGTGGAAGATAAAACAAACCCTAACCTTTCTCTTGCCTACGGCAATATTGTAGATGACAAGAAAAACACTAAAGGTAACTTGATAAGAAGAAATAGAAAAATTGAAGACCAAATAGAACTACTAAATGGCAAAATTATAAGTATTACCAAAATTAAATAGTCTCTCCTTAAACCACCTATAATTTACTGATTATTAGTATTTTGGGTTTAAA
>CAZCIV010000004.1:0-25171 GCA_964498595.1 uncultured Flavobacterium sp. | reverse complement strand
TCAATTGTAACGAAAAGATAGTTCGGATTTTCGGTTTTAGTTACATTCGTAATTACAACATTACTAGAAACTTGTACAGAATTTTGAGCGATATTCTTTCCGTAAAACAATACTTGAATTTCGCTTTTATTCATTCCTTCGTACCAAAACGGTGGTTCCATTCGATCAATTTGTGCCGAAAGCGAAAGTGAGAATAAGGTAATTAGAGAGAAAATTATTTTTTTCATAGCTTTTATTATTTAACCTCAACAATACTAATAGCGTAGCCACCGCCAGCTGCCGTTCTTAATTTCAATTTAGTTTTATTGGTTACTTTTTGTTTTGAAATTTTGTAAGCTTGTGGATTCGTTTTGTAATCCGCATCGGCAGCATCAGCGTAAATAATGGCTTCGTATTTTTTTCCTTTTTCTAAGAAATCTAAAGTAATAGTGGATGTTCTAGCATTGTATCCGTTTGAATTTCCAACGAACCAATTGTTAGAATTTTTATCTTTTCGAGCGATGGTGATGTAATAACCTGGCTCAGCTTCTAAATATTTTGAAGTTGACCATTCAACAGGAACATCTTTTATGAATTGGAACGCATCTAAGAATCGATTGTAGTTTTCTGGTAAATCGGCAGCCATTTGAAGTGGCGAATACATTACCACATATAATCCCAATTGATTCGCTAAGGTTGTATTCACATGTGAATTGTTGTTTGGATTTAATTTGGCAATATCCATTTCAAAAACTCCTGGTGTGTAATCCATTGGACCACCAAGTAATCTCGTGAAGGGCAATAAAGTAGTATGATTTGCTTTTGAACCACCAAACGCTTGGAATTCTGTTCCACGAGCTGATTCGTTTCCAATCATGTTAGGATAGGTTCTACAAATTCCTGTAGGGCGAACCGCTTCATGTGCATTAATCATGATTTTATAATCCACCGCTTTTTCAATCACATATTGATAATGATTTAAAATCGATTGGCTGTAATGATGTTCGCCTAAAGGTAAAATATTTCCAACATAACCCGTTTTAGCAGCGTCATAACCATTGTCATTCATAAATTGAAATGCTTTATCTAAATGACGCTCATAATTTCTGGTTGAACCAGAAGTTTCGTGATGCATTATCATTTTTACACCTTTTGATTTCGCATATTCGTGAATTCCTTTTACATCAAAATCAGGATAAGGTGTTACAAAATCGAATACATAATCTTTTTCGTGACCAAACCAGTCTTCCCAACCTTCGTTCCAACCTTCTACTAAAACCGCATCGAAACCATGTTTAGCAGCAAAATCGATATATTCTTTTACGTGTTTGGTATTTGCTGCATGTTTTCCGTTTGGTTTAGCTTTTGTAAAATCGGTTACTCCTAATTGTACGGATGGAATTTCATCGGTGTACGCCCAAGAGCTTTTTCCTGTAATCATTTCCCACCAAACACCGATATATTTTACAGGTTTAATCCAAGACGTATCTTCGATTTTACAAGGTTCGTTTAGGTTTAATGTCATTCGTGAAGCTAAAATATCTCGAGCATCAGCACTTGCAATTATGGTTCTCCATGGCGAAACACAAGGTGCTTGTAAATGTCCTTTATTTCCTTTAGCATCTGGAGTTAAATGCGATTGAAAAACTAAGTTTTTATCATCTAAATTCAAGTGCATACAAGAATAATTGATTAATGCTGCTTCGTGAATGTTGATGTAAATTCCGTCAGCAGTTTTTAACATCAAAGACGTTTGAACTCCCGTATCTGAAAATTGCTTTTGAGAAGCATTATCGGTAACTGCTTTTTTAAACAATCCTCTAATTTCAGTTAGCTTACTTTCAGTAAAATCGTATTCTTGTGTATCGTAATCACCCGGAATCCAAAATGCGGTATGGTCACCAGTCATAGCAAACTCCGTGCGTTCTTCTTTTACTACAAAATACGTTAGGTTTTTTTGTTCTGGAAATTCGTAACGAAAACCTAAACCGTCGTTAAATAATCTAAAACGAATAATAACTTGTCTTTCAGTTTCATTTTGTTTCAGTGTTAGCGCTAATTCGTTGTAATGGTTGCGGATTTCGGTTTCTTCTCCCCAAACGGTTTTCCAAGTTTCATCAAAAGTATTTCGAACTTCATTTACCAATTTAAAATCATTCAATAACGACTTTTTATCTTTTTGAAGTTCTAAACCTAACTTACTTTTTTTGATGATTTCTTTGTTGTTCATGAAAAGTTGATACGTTGGCGTGCCATCATTTTCTAATGCAAAAATCATTTTAAAATTTCCGTTGGGCGATTTTAATTCTTGGGCATTCATCCCAAAAATCGAAAAAACCATCACAAATACTGAAACAAAATATTTTTTCATGTTTTAATTTTTAATTAGTTGCGATTCACCATTTACAAACACTTCCACATCCGAATTTCCTTCAATGGAAACATTTGTTCCTTCTTGTTTTACTTCAACTTTTACAATGGCGTTTCTGAAATTCACTTTGAAAGAATACCCTTTCCATTGCGCTGGAATTTTTGGTTCAAAATGCAATTGGTTATTTCTAACGCGCATTCCACCAAAACCTTCTACGATACTCATCCAAGTTCCAGCCATTGAAGTAATGTGCAAACCTTCTTCGACTTCTTTGTTGTAATCGTCTAAGTCTAAACGTGAAGTTCTTAAATAAAAGGTGTACGCTTGTTCCATTCTACCCAAAACAGCCGCTTGAATCGAATGCACACAAGGTGAAAGCGAACTTTCGTGAACCGTAAATGGTTCGTAAAAATCGAAATGTTTTTCTAATTGTTCTTTGGTAAAATGATCTTCGAAGAAATAGAATCCTTGTAACGTATCGGCTTGTTTGATGTAAGGCGAACGTAAAATTCTATCCCAAGACCATTTTTGATTGATTGGTCGTTGCGATTTATCTAAATCGGCAACAGTAATTAATTCTTTATCTAGGAAACCATCTTGTTGTAGATATACGCCATGTTCTTCTGAATAAGGGAAATACATATTATCTGCCACTTTTTTCATAGCTGAAATTTCGGCTTGTGATAATTTCACTTTATTCATGATTCGGGTATAATCCGATGGATATTCGTTTTCAATTTTATTGATTTGATCTATCGCATAATCAATACACCATTTCGCAATATAATTAGTGTAGAAATTATTATTTACGTTGTTTTCATATTCATTTGGACCCGTAACTCCTAAAATCACGTATTGATTTCTGTATGTTGAGAAAGTAGCTCTTTGATGCCAAAAACGCGCAATTCCGATTAAAACTTCTAAGCCTTTTTCTGGAATATAGGAATAATCACCTGTAAATCGGTAATAGTTGAAAATAGCGAAAGCGATGGCACCATTTCTATGAATTTCCTCGAAAGTAATTTCCCATTCGTTGTGACATTCTTCTCCATTCATTGTTACCATTGGATACAGAGCAGCTCCATTTTTGAAACCTAATTTTTCTGCATTTTCGATGGCTTTGTCCAATTGGTTGTATCGATATGCTAATAAATTTCGAGCTACTTGTTGGTCTTTGGTAGCCATATAAAAAGGAATACAATACGCTTCAGTATCCCAATAAGTAGAACCTCCGTACTTTTCACCTGTAAATCCTTTTGGACCAATATTTAATCTGGAATCTTTTCCTAAATAAGTTTGATTCAATTGGAAAATATTAAAACGAATTCCTTGTTGGGCTTTTACATCGCCATCAATTGTAATATCGCTCATTTCCCAAATTTTAGCCCAAGCTTGTTTTTGGTTTTCTGTTAATTGAGAAACGCCAATTTCTAAAGCTTTAGCAATGCTATTTTTTGCACCTATAATTGTGTTTTCATGATTCATAGAAACCGTGTAACCACCAATCTTTTGAATCGTTGTAGATTGTCCCTTCGTAACAGCAACTTGATAACAAAACTGGATTTTTTCTTTTGTTTCTTGAACACTTACAGGAGCAACACTTAAATTCGAACCTTCTAACAAAATACTATTTTGCATGAAAGTAGTTGCTGTGAAATGTGTTTTAAAAGTTCTAGCGGTTACGAAAGCTTCGTTTCCTGAATGTTTTACGCTGATTGGTTCCCAAAACTTTTCTTCCCAATTGGCATCTTCGTTGTGAACTCCAGCATCAACATAAGGTTTGAAAACAATTTTTGCATCCGAATTTAATGCGGTGATTTCGTAATTGATAACGCCAACTTCGTCCAAATCTAAAGATAAGAAACGTTGTACCTTAACAGCAATTTCAGTTCCGTTTGCTAAAGTTGCTTGGAAAGAACGATAATAGATACCTTCTTTCATGTTCAACTCGCGACGGAAATTAGAAACCGACTGACATTTGGCTAAATCTAAATTTTCGCCATTAATTTCGATGTCAATTCCTATCCAATTTGGCGCGTTTAATACTTTAGCGAAATATTCAGGATAACCGTTTTTCCACCAACCTACTTTTGTTTTATCGGGATAATAAATTCCGGCAATGTAGCTTCCTTGAAACGTTTTGCCCGAATAGTGTTCTTCAAAATTAGCGCGTTGCCCCATAGCACCGTTCCCGATACTAAATAAACTTTCAGAAGATTTAACTCGCTCTGCATCAAATCCTTCTTCAATAATCGACCAATTGTCGGGTTGTATATAATCTTGATTCATTTTTGTAATATGTCAATTTTGTTAATGTGTCAATTAGTTAATTTCTTAACCAATTAATTGAGATAAAAAGGTTTCATCAATAAAAGTGAAATCTTTAAAATTGTACTTTGCTTCGTGTAAAACGGTTGCATCACCGATTCCTACACTTATCATTTTGGCAATGTTTGCCGCTTGAATTCCCGCTACCGAATCTTCAAAAACGATGGCATTTTCATTGGAAACTCCTACCAATTGTGCTGCTCTTAAAAACACTTCTGGGTCTGGTTTTGCGTTTGAAACGTCATTCCCGTCAACAATAGCATCAAAAAAGTGCATGATATTGGTTTTTTCTAAAATAGGTCGCGCGTTTTTACTTGCCGAACCTAAAGCAATGAATTGGTTTTTACTTTTCAGATATTCCAATACTTTTAGTACACCTGGAAGAATTTCGCTTTCGTCCATGTCTACTAAATAGGAAAGGTATTCTTCATTTTTTTGAACCAACCATTGGTTTTTATCTTCTTGGGAAGCTTGAACATTTCCCAATTCTAAAATAATGTCTAACGAACGAACACGGCTTACACCTTTTAAACCTTCGTTATGTTCGTGCGTAAATTCGATTCCTAATTGGTTGGCCAATTTTTGCCAAGCTAAAAAATGATATTTAGCCGTGTCAACGATTACGCCATCAAGGTCGAATATGAATGCTTTTTTCATTTTCTAAATATCTTTTTGATCTTTAACTTTTAACACCAAAAGTGCTGCCAATAGGAAACTTACACCACTCATAACAATAGCATAAATAGCATGGTCGTTATAAACGTATTTCACTAAAGGACCACCAATTAAGGCATTGATAATTTGTGGAATTACAATAAAGAAGTTGAAAATCCCCATGTAAACACCCATTTTCTTAGGCTGAATGGAACCCGCTAAAATAGCATAAGGCATGGCTAAAATACTAGCCCAAGCAAATCCGACTAAAACCATTGAGAATATTAAAGCCTCTTTGTTAGGCATAAAATACATCGAGATTAATCCGATTCCACCTAAAACTAAAGAAAGTGCGTGTGTTTTTCTCCGTCCAATTTGTTTTGCGATGTAAGGCAACGCAAATGCTACTACAGCAGAAACTGCATTGTAAACTCCGAAAATAATTCCTACCCAATCTCCTGCTGATTGAAATTCTGGACTTTTCGTATCACCTACTGATAACCCATAAATGTGTTGGGCAATTGCCGGAGTTGTAAAAACCCACATACCGAACAATCCAAACCAAGAAAAGAATTGCACCCAACTTAGTTGACGCATTGTTTCTGGCATTTTTGCAAAATCTGAAAAAACATCTGAAAGTTTGGCTTCTTTGGTTTCACCAATAGCTTCTTTATGTTCTTTTTCGTCTCTAAATTGTTCTAATTCTTCTGGAGAATATTCTTTAGTTGTGAAAATGGTAACTAAAATGGAAGCGACTAAAATAATTGCTCCAATGATAAAAGAATAAATTAAGTTTAGTGGAACAGCAGAAGTTTCTGAAGGTTGATTACTAATTCCAAACCAATTAGTTAAAACATAAGGCAACCATGATCCTACCACGGCACCTATTCCAATTAAAGCAGTTTGAACACTGAAACCTAATGTATGTTGGTCTGCTCTTAAATTATCTCCTACTAAAGCACGGAAAGGTTCCATAGCGATGTTAAAAGAAGCATCCATAATCATTAACATTCCAGCCCCCACCCAAAGAGCAGGCATGAAGGTAATAAAAATTTCAGCTTGAGGCATTAAAATTAAACCAACTGATGCTAAAATAGCTCCTGTTAAGAAATAAGGTTTTCTTCTTCCAAATCTTGACCAAGTATTATCACTATAATGTCCAATTATAGGTTGCACAATTAAACCCATTAAAGGAGCAATTATCCAAAACCATGATAATTCATGCACATCGGCACCAAAAAGTTGAAGAATTCTACTTGCGTTTGCATTTTGTAGGGCAAAACCCATTTGGATTCCCAAAAAACCGAAACTCATGTTCCAAATTTCCCAGAAACCTAATTTACGCTTTTCCATTATCGTAATTTATTGATTAATAAATCGATAAGCGTTTATTATGCTTATCAAAACTTATGTTTTAGAAGTGAAGATATAAGCTTTGATTTTGTAAATTTAAATATATTATTTTTAATAAAACAAAAAATATCATAAAAAAATCACCTCAATTATTCAGATTCTTTTTTTATAATATTTTGTATATCAGCAGTTTAAAACAAACTATTTCGTTGTAGTAGATTCTCTAATTATTAAGTTAGTTTCAATAATTTCAGTTTTGTATTGCTCATCTTCTTCATCTTCTAATTCCAATCGATCTATCAACATTTGAGCAGCTTTTCTTCCCATTTTTATTCCGTTTTGGCTCACAGTTGAAATACTTGGTGTTGAAAATTGTGAAATAATACCATCTGTAAAACCAATTACCGAGAGATCCTCTGGAACTTTCAAATTATTTTTGGCTGCTATTTTAATAGCGGTTACTGCAAATAATTCGTTAACAGCAAAAATAGCATCACATTTTATATTAGATAACAGATTTTCAATTTTGATTGAACAATTTTCAATATCTTCAATTTTTACAATTAAATCCTCATCAATAGTAATATCATTAGCTATGAGAGCTTTTTTATATCCATCAGTTCTTAATTTCCCCACACTTACATAATCTACTGTGGTAATAAGACCAATTTTTTTAAATCCGTTATCAATAAAAAACTGAACTGCATTAAAGGCGGCTTCTTGATCGTCAATTATTACCTTATCACAAAAAACATCGTTTGTAACTCTATCAAACATCACAACTGGCATTCCCTGACTAATTATTTCCTGAATGTGATGAAAATCCTTTTTTTGTTGGGTTTCTTTAGACAAAGACATAATAAAACCGTCTGTACTACCATTTGCTAGTAATTCCATATTAATTACTTCTTTATCAAAAGATTCATCTGATAAACAAACAATTACATTATATCCTTTTTCGTTAGCTACTTGTTCAATACCACTAATTACCGTTGCAAAAAAATGGTGAACAATTTCGGGAATAATAATTCCAATGGTTTTGGTTTTTTTATTTTTTAAACTAAGTGCAATATTATTGGGCTTATAATTATAAAGTTTAGCAAATGCTTGCACTTTTAAGCGGGTATCTTCACTTATTTCATGGCTGTCTCGTAATGATTTTGAAACGGTTGAAATCGAAACATCTAATTCTTTTGCAATTTGCTTTAAAGTAACTTTTTTTCTCATTATTAATTATACAAAAATATTAATATGTTTTAAAAGTAGTATTTTTTTTCCAAGTATTGCAATTTTTATACAATTTAGCTATCAAAACAATAAAGTTTTCAACACGAAAACGTTTTCGAGGCGCTTTTCGCAAGCGGTGGTTTTTTTTTATTCAATTTTTACATAAATTTAACATTAGAAGTGAATTTATAAGCAATTAAAAAACAACCTAATCTAAACAATTTGTATGAAAACACTGCAAAAAAAGTTTTTCCTTTTGCTATTGATGTTACCACTTGGCTTACTGGCTCAAAACACTCTTAAAGGAGTTGTTTTAGAAGGTTCTTCGAACCAACCATTGCCTGGAGTAAACGTATTGGTAGCAGGCACAGCAAACGGGACTACAACCGACTTTGATGGAAATTTTACTTTGTCAAACATCAAGAAGGGAGACAAAATTTTATTTTCATATATTGGTTTCAAAGAAGAAACCTTTATTTATGATGAACAAAAAAGCATAACTATTACCTTACAAGAAGATCAAAAAGAACTAAAAGATGTTGTAGTAATTGGTTATGGAACAACAACAAAAAAAGATGCCACCGGATCTTTACAATCAATTACAACTAAAGATTTCAATAAAGGTGCTATTATTTCTGCAGACCAATTACTTGTAGGAAAGTCACCAGGTGTTAGAATTACAAATAATGGGGGTCAACCAGACTCTTCGCCTAACATTCGAATTAGAGGTGGTGCATCATTAAACGCAAATAGTAGTCCTTTAATAGTAATAGATGGGATACCTGTAGACAATACAACTCCAGCTGGTGTTAGTAACCCTTTAAACTTAATCAATCCAAACGACATTGAAAGTTTTACAATTTTAAAAGATGCTTCTGCAACAGCAATTTATGGATCAAGAGCTTCTAATGGTGTAATTATAATTACAACTAAAAAAGGTACTAATGGAACACCAGAATTTAACTATTCATCTAATGTTACGATTGGGAAAGTAGGTAAAAAAATTGATGTAATGAATGGAGAACAATTTAAAAACTTTATTCAAACTTATCACCCATCGTACACAAATTTCCTTGGAATTGACGATCCTACAACTACAGCTACTGATGACCCTAGTACTCCTGAAATTGAAGGAAGAATACTTTACAACACGGATTGGCAAGATGCTATCTACAGAACTGCCATTTCGACTGATCACAACTTCAGTGCAAAAGCTAATTTATATGGCAAAATTCCATTCAGAGCTTCAATTGGATATACTAAAAATGAAGGTTTAGTTAAAACCAATGACTATGAAAGATTGAGTTATTCCTTGAAAATGACTCCTAAACTATTTAGCGATCATTTGAAAATTGATGCTAATGCAAAAGGTATTTTTACAAATAAAAATGCCATTGATGAAGGAGGTGCTTTAGGAGGCGCTATCAATATGGATCCTACAAAACCTATTCGAGATAATTCATCAACTAATAGATTTGGAGGATACTATCAAGATTTCGTTCTTGACGGAAGTGGAAATCCAACTAATACTTTAAGTGGTCAATATAATCCAGTAGCTTTATTAATGCAAAGAACAAGACCAGAAAAAGCGGCACGTTTTTTAGGGAATATTGAATTTGACTACAAAATGCACTTTTTACCAGAATTAAGAGCTGTTGTTAACTTAGGACTAGATGCTTCAAGAGCGCGAATAAGAGAAAACTTTAGTGACAATTCACTAGCCACATATAGAGTAATAAATAGTGGCGCAAATTATGTTTTCAATTCGGGTAAAAATTATAGTGAAAACCAAACAATGACAAACACTACTCTAGATTCTTATCTTGCCTATACAAAAACTTTCGATGGTTTCTTTAAAAAATTTGATATTCAAGGAGGTTACTCATATCAAAATTTCAAAAATGATGGTAACAAAGAAATATACAGATACAATGAAACTACAGGTGTAAGAGAAGTTTTACCTAATGACAATAATCCGAATAATAGATATTATAATGTATTAAATTTACAATCTTTCTTTGGAAGAGCTAACTTTGATTTTGATAATAAATATTTATTAACATTGTCATTAAGAGCTGATGGATCTTCTTTATTTAGAGAAGAAAACAGATGGGGTTACTTCCCTTCTGCTGCATTAGCATGGAAACTAAAAGAAGAAAGTTTTATGAAAAATGTAAATTTCATAAACGACATTAAAGTTAGATTAGGAGTTGGTAAAACAGGACAACAAGATATTACTGGAACTGTTGGTTTTTACCCATCAACCCCTCTATTTACAGTAGGTAGTAACACCAGTCAATATCTTGACAATTCTAACTTATACTCAGCAATTGCTTACAATGAGGATTTAACTTGGGAAAAAACAACTACTTATAATTTAGGTGTTGATTTTGATTTATTTAAAAACAATTTTGTTTCAGGAAGCTTTGATATTTATAAAAGAGAAACAAATGATTTATTAGCTAGAGTACCTCTTCCTCCAGGGCAAGGCCTTTCAGATACTTTTATCAAAAACGTAGGAAGTACTGAAAGTAAAGGTTTTGAATTAGGATTAAACTTTAAATTAATTCAAACAGAAAATTTCACTTTTGAAATTCCAACAAACATTGCTTATACTCACGCAAAAGTAACTGATTTAAAAGATGTTGAAAAAATTTCTGCTGGTGGAAGTTTGCCAACTGGAACTAATGTGAATATTGCAGAACATGCCGTAGGTTTTCAACCTTATTCTTTTTGGGTTTTCCAACAATTGTATAATGAAAATGGTGAAGCAATACCAGGTGCTTTTGTTGATAGAAATGCAGATGGTGTAATTACTAATGATGATAGATATTATAAAGCAGTTATTCCTAATTGGACTTTTGGCTTTGGAATTAACTTCACTTACAAAAAATGGGATTTCAGTTCTAGTTTTAGAGGACAATTTGGTGGGCAAATATATAACGCAAGAAAATTGACATCTGGATGGACAAATAGAGCTATTCCAACTAATTCTAGCAGTTTATCAAATGTTCTTGATTTTTACAATGGTGAAGCAGATATTCAATTTCAAAACTACAATGGAAACGCAACTTTTTCTGATTATTTCTTAGAAGATGCAACTTTCTTACGTTGTGAGAATATTGTAATTGGATATCGATTTAATAAATTCTATAAAAACTCTACTATGAGGGTTTATGGAGCAGTAAACAATCCTTTTATTTTAACTAAATATACAGGACAAGACCCTGAAAACTTTGGCGCTATCGATAATAATTTTTATCCAAGACCTACTAGTTTCACATTTGGTTTAAACTTTGACTTTTAATAAAAAGAAATATGAAAAGAATTAAATTATATGGTTTAAGTATATTGTTACTTGCTTCTATATTCGCTTGTACAGACGACTTAAATACAAAACCTAAAGTAGAATTGTCATTAGAACAATTGCTACAACAAGACCCAAATGCCATTACAGGTATTATGTCAAAACTATATGGCTCATTTGCACTTTCAGGACCAAACGGCCCAGAAAGTTCGGATATTAGTGATAACCCAGGAGAATCTCCATTCTTAAGAGGAATTATCAATCTTCAAGAATTTACAGCTGATGGAATGAAAAACCGTTGGGGAGACAATGGTTTAGACCAATTAACAACAGCTTCAAATTGGGATGAAAACAACAAATTTTTCAGATATTTATATAATCGTGTGTACTATACTGTTCCACAATGTAATAACTTGTTATTAGTCTTAAACAATGTAGATGTACCTAATAAACAATCTGTAATAAGTGAAGTTCGTTTTTTACGATCTTTAGCATATTATTACATGATAGATTGTTTTGGAAAAGGAGTTTTAGTAACGGAAGCAAACGTAGGTCAATCTGCTCCACTTCCAGAAGCTTCAAGACAACAATTATTTGAATTTGTGGAATCGGAATTGTTAGCCATTGAAAATTCTATTGCTACTTCTAATGATTACGGAAGAGCAAATAAAGCAGTTGTTAGAATGTTGTTAGCTAAACTTTATTTAAATGCTGAAGTTTATACAGGTACTGCTCGCTATACAGAAGCTTTAACTTACACTAAAAAAGTAATTGATGAAGGAGGATATACACTTGCTACAAACTTTGTAAGCAATTTCTCTGGAGACAACAGAACTTCTCCTGAAATCATCTACCCTCTAATTGCTGATGCTTTAGTAAGTCAAAGTTTTGGTAATACTACATACATTGTTAATGGAAGTATGAATAGTGCTACTATGAACACTATTGCATTTGGAAATCCTGGTGGGAATGATGCATGGGCTGGACACAGAGCAACAAAAGCTTGGTATGGACTTTTCGGTGATTTAGGCACTTCAACTGACGATAGAGCACAATTGTTTTGGACCTCTGGACATCAATATGAAATGGTAGACTATAAAGAATGGACACATGGTTATCCATCTGTTAAATTTAGAAATAGTAATTATTTTTCAGCATCAACCCCTACTGTATTCTCTGGAACAGATTTCCCTTTATTCAGATTAGCTGATGCCTACTTAATGTTTGCAGAATGCGTTGTAAGAGGAGCTTCTGGAGGAACTATTAATCAAGCGACTGATTATGTTAATGCAGTTAGAACTAGAGCAAATGCATCAACAATAACTCCTGGTCAATTAACTCTAGATTTTTTAATTGACGAAAGAGCTAGAGAACTTAACTTAGAAGGACACAGAAGAAGTGATCTAATCCGTTTTGGTAAATTTACTGGAGGATCTTACTTATGGCCTTGGAAAGGTAATACACAAAATGGTACAGCAATTCCAAGTACTTATAATTTATTCCCAATTCCATTGCCTGCTTTACAAGCAAACCCTAACTTAACTCAAAATCCTGGTTATTAATCCTAAAAATTGTAACAAAATGAAAAATTTATTAAAAATATCAACTCTTGCATTATTGTTTTTTGCTGGGGTTTCATGTGAAAATGATGATCAAACTATTGCTACTCCAAGCGGGGGACCTCAATTATTAACTCCATTAGACGGAAGCTCTTATGTTTTACTTCCTGAAAATGCAACAAATGAAGCAACTACATTAGTTTGGAATCATGCAGATTATGATGTACAAACAGAAGTTAACTATGATGTTGAAGTAGCTCTATCTGGAACTAATTTTGCAACTATAATTCCTGCAGGTAGTACAAACAATAGATTTGTTGTTTGGACAGTTGAAGCTTTAAATGGTGTAGCGTTACAAGCGGGATTAGTTCCTTACACTGCTGGTGATTTAGATATTAGAATAAAATCTTCTTTGGGTTCAAATGAAGATATGGTAGCTTATTCAAACATTATTAAACTTACTATTACACCTTTTACAACAGACTTACCACAACTTGCAGTACCAGGAAACCACCAAGGATGGAGCCCAGGAACAGCACCAAGAATTGCAGCTTCAGGATTTGGACAAACTGATTATGAAGGTTATGTTTGGCTTGATGGTGAATTCAAATTTGTTGCACCTAACGGTTCAGGAGTTTATGACTGGGGTAATACAGATTGGGGTGATAATGGAGATTTTACAGAAATATTAGTTGAAACGGGAGAATCTAACTGTACTGCAGTTACAGGCTATTATAGAGTTAAAGCTAATACATCAACTTTAACTTACTCAACAACTGCAGTTAGTTGGGGAATTATTGGATCTGCCACACCAACAGGATGGGATTCAGATACAGACTTAACATATAATCCAACGACTAAAAAATTAGAAATTGCTAGTATTGCATTAGTTCCAGGAGCGTTTAAGTTTAGAGGAAACAACGCATGGAGTAATGGTTTCGATTTAGGAACAGTAAATGCTGATGGATTCTTAGTTGATGGAGGTGATTTAACATTCTCAGGAGCAGCTGGAAACTATAAAGTAATTTTAGACTTGTCAAATCCAAGAAGATATACTTATGAGTTAATAGCTCTTTAATTAAAAACTTACAAAGGGCTGCCTTTAAGCAGCCCTTTTTTCAATTTATAGCTATGAAAAAAATATTATTTATATTACTAACATTATGCAATACATTTTATGCAAATGCTCAAGTAACCATTACCCCAAGCAGTTTTAATGTTAATGATCAAATAACAATTACTGTTTCAACAGCAAGTCAAACTTGTAACCTTATAGGAACGACCCCTTCAAAAGTATATATGCATACAGGAATCGGGGATGACAATAATGCTTTTGGATTTTCGGTTATTGGAAACTGGGGACAAGATGACAATGTGGGCTTAATGACTAACAATGGAAATGGAACTTGGAGTATTACTCTAACACCTAGTGTGTATTTTGGATTAAATGGCACTCAACAAGCTAATGCCACAAAACTTGGAATGGTTTTCAGAAATGCTAATGGAAGTCAAACTTTAAAACTACCTCCATCTTGTGGAGATTTCATCTTTAATGTAGGTACTTTTCAAGTAAACTTAACTGCTCCTGCTAATAATAGTGCTACTATTATTAACTCAGGAGGTAACCTAAACATTACTGCAACCAATACGGGTGGAAATGCTTTTTACAACTTAAAAGCAAATGGAACTAGCATTAATACAAGTACAACATCAAGCTACACGTTTAATCATACCAATATAACAACAAATACTAGTTATGAGTTAGAAGTAACTCTAGGAGTTTCTACAATTACAAGAAGATTTTCAGCAATTATTAATCCTGGAAGTACTTTACAAGCCATTCCCGCAAATTTAGTTAATGGAATCAACTATAACACTTCAGACAATACTAGAGCCACCTTAGTTTTAGAAGCACCTGGTAAGGATTTTGTCTATGTTGCTGGTAGTTTTAACAACTACAATCCAAATTCTAGTTATGCAATGAAAAAAGATCCTATAACTGGTAAATTTTGGTTAGAACTTACAGGTTTAACTCCTGGAGTTAATAATACCTATCAATATTGGGTTGTAGATCAAACTCCTATTGCAAATTCCCCATCATTTGTAAAAGTTGCAGATCCATGCTCTACATTAGTATTATCTCCTTATGATGATACAGGGATTTCAAATTCAACTTTTCCAAATTTACCTACATATCCATCTGGACAGGAAAGAGAAGTAACTTGGTTTAAAACTGGAGCAACTCCGTACAACTGGCAAGTAACTAACTTTATAAAACCTAACAAAGATAAGTTAGTGGTTTACGAACTATTAATTCGTGATTTTGATGCTGATAGAAATTTTCAAGATGTAATTGATAAAATTCAGTATTTTAAAGATTTAGGGATTAATGCCATTGAGCTAATGCCTATTATGGAATTTGAAGGAAATGAAAGTTGGGGTTATAATACCGCTTTTCATATGGCTTTAGATAAATTCTACGGTACTCCAGAAAAATTCAAAGAATTAGTAGATTTATGTCATCAAAATGGAATTGCTGTAATTTTAGACATTGCATTTAACCATGCATTTGGAAGAAATCCAATGATAAGAATGTGGATGAATGATCCTGATGGTGATGGCTGGGGAGGACCAGCAAGTGATAATCCCTATTTTAATACAACAGCAAAACACAGTTATAGTGTTGGGGAAGATTTTAATCATTCCTCTACCCTAACAAAAAATTATGTAAAACAAACTATAAAACATTGGATAACTGAATACAAGATAGACGGATTTCGTTGGGATTTAACCAAAGGATTCACTCAAAATTGTAATTCTGGAGACGATGGTTGTACCAATGCATACCAACAAGATCGTGTTGATGTACTAAAAGAATATGCGGATTATTCTTGGAGTTTAGATAATGACCATTATGTGATTTTTGAACATTTAGGAACAGATAATGAAGAACAACAATGGGCAAATTACCGATTAGGTGAAGGAAAAGGGATTATGATGTGGGGAGAAATGTTTACCCAATATAAAGAATTGGCAATGGGATATTCTACTCAAAATATTTCTAGAATGGGACATGATAGTCGTGGTTTTGCCGGTAAAAGATTGATAGGATATCCAGAAAGTCATGACAAAGATCGCTTAATGTATGAAACAGTAACTTATGGTAACGGTGGTGGAACTGCCCCAGTAAATGGAAATCTTACCAATGCCTTGGCTCGAATGGGCGCTATAGGGGCAATGAGCATTTTAGTTCCAGGGCCAAAAATGATATGGCATTTTGCCGAATTAGGAAATAATCAATCTATTTACACTTGTAGTAATGGAACTATTAATGATGAGGGATCATTTTTCCCAGGCGATTGCAAATTAGATACCAAAGAACAAGTACAATGGACACAAAACTGGCTTGCCGATACAAGAAGAACTGCTATTTTAAATGATTGGTCTAAATTAATTAAATTAAAAACAAATGAACCAATTTTTAGTGCCGATTTTACAATAAATCCAGATGGCAGTAATATTCGTCAAAGATTATATGTTTATAACAATTCAAATCCTACCACTCAATTACGTAATGTTGTTGTAATTGCAAATTTTTCAGTTGGAAATCAAAACATTAATCCAAATTTTCCAACAGATGCTTACACTTATCCTATGACATGGTACAATTTAATAGACAATACTCCTATTACTATAACTAGTCCTACAGCAACAATAGCATTAACTCCTGGGCAATTTAGAGTGTATGGAAATAAGCCTTCAACTTTATCCACAGACGAATTAGAATTAAATAAAACAAACATTGACTTATATCCAAATCCAACTAAAAATAGTTTTGTAATTTCTGCCGATGCGACTCAAGTAGAAATTTACAATATAACTGGACAATTAATTAAATCGTTCTCTAATGTAATTTCTAATCAACAATTAGATATCACAAACTTAGAAACTGGAATGTATTTAATAAAAATAACAGACGTTAACGGTACAAGCCAAGCAAAAAAAATAATAAAAGAATAAATTTAAAAGTTAGTTAATAAAAAGCCGCTATATTAATCTAGCGGCTTTTTTTAATATTACTTTTTATAAAATTAAAAAGCTCTAACTTTCGCTAGAGCTTTGAGTGCGGGTAAAAGGACTCGAACCTTCACACCTTGCGGCACCAGATCCTAAGTCTGGCGTGTCTACCAATTTCACCATACCCGCGTATGCTTTATTGTGGGTGCAAATATAAGTATTTACAACAAATATGCAAACACAAACTACATTTATTTTAATAAAAAAACCTCTCAAAAAGAGAGGTTTTTAATATGTTGCTAAATAAAATTATTAAGCTTCGAAAGGAATTACAGATACAAATGATTTGTTTTCTCCTTTTTTCTGGAATTTTACAACTCCATCAACTTTAGCATGTAAAGTATGATCTTTACCCATGTAAACGTTTTCACCTGGGTTGTGCTTCGAACCTCTTTGTCTAACAATGATGTTTCCAGCAATAGCAGCTTGACCACCATAAATCTTAACGCCTAAACGTTTCGATTCTGATTCTCTACCATTCTTCGAACTACCGACACCTTTCTTGTGAGCCATGACGTAATATTTTTAAATGTTATTCTTCAGTTTTTGGTTTTTTTGTTGCTTTAGCTTTTGGCTTAACTTCTTCAGCAGCTTCAGTTACTTCAACTTCAACTTCTTTTTTAGCAGCTTTTTTCTTAGCACCAGCAGCAACGATTCCTTCAATTAAAATTTGAGTGAAAGATTGTCTGTGACCGTTTTTCTTTTTGTAACCTTTTCTTCTTTTCTTTTTGAAAACGATTACTTTATCACCTTTTAAGTGTTGTAACACTTTGGCTTCTACTGAAGCACCTTCTACAGCTGGGGCGCCTAAAGTTACTGTTCCGTTTTCATCTAATAAAAGAACTTTGTCAAAAGAAACTTTTGTTCCTTCTTCAGAAGCTAAACGATGAACATAAACCTTTTGGTCTTTGCTTACTTTGAATTGTTGCCCTGCTATCTCTACGATTGCGTACATAACAATGATTTTAGTTAAAAATTTTAAGGTTGCAAATATACAATAATTTCTAAACCAAACAACTATACTTATAAATAAAATACCTCAAAATATAATTTTAATGTTTTTTCAAGTAAAATGTCACTTAAAATTGTAACAATATCACGAAATTGCGTCTTATTAAAATTATATCAAAACTAATTAATAACGTATGAAAAAATCTTTGATGGCTTTGAGTACTGCACTAATGCTTGGCGGAATTGCTTCTGCTCAAAAAGTAACATTTGAGGAATTTGATTTAGAAAACGGATTACACGTTGTTCTGCACCAAGATAATTCCGCTCCTGTTGTAATTACATCTGTAATGTATCATGTAGGAGCTAAAGACGAACAGCCAAACCGTACTGGTTTTGCCCACTTTTTTGAACATCTTTTATTTGAAGGAACAAAAAACATCGGTAAAGGAGAATGGTTTAAATTAGTTACAGCAAACGGAGGAAACAACAATGCTAATACAACAGACGACAGAACGTATTACTACGAAGTTTTCCCATCAAACAATTTAGAATTAGCAATTTGGATGGAATCTGAACGATTAATGCATCCTGTTATTGACCAAAAAGGTGTTGATACTCAAAACGAAGTGGTTAAAGAAGAAAAAAGATTACGTGTTGACAATCAACCTTATGGAAATCTAATCAAAGCAGTTAAAGAAAATATGTTTAAAGTACATCCATATAAATGGACAACCATTGGAGAAATGGAGCATTTAGATGCAGCTACTTTAGAAGAATTCTTAGCTTTCAACAAAAAATTCTATGTGCCAAACAATGCAGTTTTAGTAATTGCAGGTCAATTTGATAAATCGCAAGCAAAAGAATGGGTGAAAAAATATTTTAGCCCAATTCCAAAAGGAGCTCCTGTAACTCGTCAAAAAGTTGAAGAAGCGCCAATTACTCAAGAATTTAAAGCAACTTGGCAAGATCCAAATATTCAAATTCCAATGGTGGTGGCATCTTACAGAACACCATCTATGAAAACTCGTGATGCCAGAGCATTAGATATGATTTCTTCTTACCTTTCTGATGGGAAAAGTTCGAAATTATACAAAAAAATTGTAGACGATAAAAAAATGGCTTTACAAATTGGAGCTTTTAACTACAGTCAAGAAGATTACGGAATGTATTTAATCTATGGTTTACCAATGGGACAAAATACAACCGAATCTCTTGTAAAAGAAATTGATGAGGAAATCGTAAAAATGCAAAACGAATTAATTTCTGAAAAAGATTATCAAAAACTTCAAAATAAATTTGAAAGCAATTATGTAAGCAATAATTCTTCTGTTGAAGGAATTGCTGATAATTTAGCTACTTACTATATGTTATATGGTGATATCAACTTAATCAATACTGAAATTGATATTTATCGTTCAATTACAAGAGAAGAAATTAGAGATGTTGCAAAAAAATATCTAAACTCAAACCAAAGAATGATTTTAGATTATGTCCCTGCTAAAGACAAAGCTCAAAACTAAGATTTTAAGAATATGAAAAAAATTATTTATATAGCAGCCAGTTTATTTTTAACAATAACTATGCAAGCACAAGATAGACCACAACCAAAAGCAGGACCTTCTCCAGTAATTAATATTAATAAACCGCAAAGTTTTGTACTTAAAAACGGTTTGAAAGTTTTAGTTGTGGAGAATCACAAATTACCACGTGTTTCTTTCAATCTAACATTGGACAATCCACCTTATGCTGAAGGAAACAAAAAAGGTGTTTCTGATATTTTAAGTGGAATGCTAGGTAACGGAACCGAAACTGTTACTAAAGACGCGTATAATGAAGAAATCGACTTCTTAGGAGCGGACATTAACTTTTATGCTTCTGGAGCTTCGGCAAACGGACTTTCAAGATATTCAAAAAGAATTTTAGAATTAATGGCAGATGGAGCATTAAACCCATTATTTGACCAAAAAGAATTTGAAAAAGAAAAAGAAAAAATCATCGAAGGTTTAAAAGCAGACGAAAAAAGCGTGGCAGCTATTGCCAGAAGAGTAGAAAACGTATTAACTTTTGGAAAAGAACACTACAAAGGAGAATTTACTAGTGAAGAAACTTTAAAAAATGTAACATTAGACGACGTGGTTATGAACTATAACACGTATTTCGTTCCAGCAAATGCTTATTTAGTAATTGTAGGAGATGTTAACTTTAAAGAAGTTAAAAAAGAAGTAGAAAGACTTTTTGGAACCTGGAAAAAGGCCACTGCTCCACAGTTAACTTATTCAAATCCAAAAGACGTTCAATACAGCCAAATCAACTTTATTGACACTCCAAATGCAGTACAATCTGAAATCGCTTTAGTTAACTTGTCTAACTTAAAAATGACAGATAAAGAATATTTTTCCGTTTTATTAGCGAACCAAATTTTAGGTGGTGGTGGTGAAGGAAGATTATTCCTAAACTTACGCGAAAAACACGGTTGGACATACGGTGCTTATTCTTCTATCGGAGCTGGAAAATATATCAACAAATTCCGTTCAAGTGCTTCAGTTAGAAATACAGTAACAGATAGTGCTGTTGTTGAATTTTTCAATGAGTTAAAAAGAATCAAAACAGAATTAGTTTCTGAAGAAGATTTAAGAAATGCAAAAGCGAAATACGTAGGTAACTTCGTAATGCAAATTGAAAAACCATCAACTATTGCGGGTTACGCTTTAAACAAAGAAACACAAGGTTTACCTGAAGATTTCTACGAAAATTACATCAAAAACATCAATGCTGTTACTGCTGAAGACATCAAAAATGCTGCTAACAAATATTTCTTATCTGATAAAACAAGAGTCGTTATCGTAGGAAAAGCAGCTGATGTTTTACCAGGATTAGAAACAATGAGCAAAAGAGAAAAATTACCAATTTTCTACTTTGATAAATATGGTAACCCAACAGAAAAACCAGAAGTTAAAAAACCAATTCCTGCAGGGGTTACAGCTCAAACTGTCCTTAGCAACTACATCAATGCTATTGGTGGAGAAAAAGCAGTTAAAAACGTAAAAACGTTAGCCATAATGTCAGCTGGAACTGTTCAAGGAACACCTTTAGAATTAGTAGTAAAAACAGCTCCTAAAAAATTAGGCGTTGAAATGAAGGCTATGGGAATGGTAATGATGAAACAAGTTGTTAACGAAAAAGAAGCTTACATGGTACAACAAGGTCAAAGAAAAGATTTCAAAGACCAAGATTTGAAAGACATGCAAGATATGGCGGATAATTTTAAAGAATTATCCTTATTAACAGATAAAGACATTATATTAACTGGTATCGAAAATATTAATGGAACTGATGCTTACGCAATCAAAAACGGAAAATCTACTTATTACTATGATGTAAAAACCGGATTTAAAGTAGCTGAAGCAAAAGACGTTGAGCAAGGCGGTCAAAAAATGACACAAACCACTTACTTTCAAGATTACAAAGACGTAAAAGGATTGAAATTCCCATACAAAACCATCATGAATGTTGGTATCGAAATCGAATTAATTACTACTGAAGTTAAAATTAACGAAGGTGTAACGGATGCTGATTTCAAATAATAAACAAAGCATCAAATTCATAAAGCGCTCAAGAAATTGGGCGCTTTTTTTATTTCTTACTCGAAAAATAAACTCCAATTAATACAATTAAAGCTCCTAGTAGTTGTATTGCAGAAAGTGTTTCTTCCATAAATAAATTACCTAATATAAAAGCAACCACCGGAATAATATAAGTAACCGAAGAAGCAAAAACAGGTGATGAAAGCTGAATCAATTTAAAGAATAAAATATTTGAAAATCCGGTTCCTACAATTCCTAAAATGGCAATAAAGCCTAATGAGGTTTGCACTTTTGTTTCGTGAACCATATCAAAAAAGCCCGTAAAATATAAAACAATCAAAGCCGGAAAAAACATAATCAAAAAGTTTCCTGTGCTAATTGTTAATGGTTTTAAATCGGATAAATATTTTTTTATTAAATTGACATTTACCCCGTAAAAAATAGAGGCAATTACAATTAAAATCGCGTAATAATAGTTCTCAGTTGTGTTTTCTCCATCTCCAAACAAAACTAATAAGGCACAACCAATAAACCCAATAATCACTCCAAAAACCTGACTTCTTTGTACGCTCATGCCAAAAAAGAACAATCCTACAAGTAAGGTGTTTAATGGAGTTAAGGAGTTTAATATGGAGCTAATTGAACCATCGATTTTTGAAAGGGCAAAGGCAAATAAAAATGCCGGAATAAATGTTCCACATAATGCTGTTAAAGCAATATATTTCCATTTATAGGATGGAATTTGTGAAATTTGCTTAAACCCAACAATTATTAAAAAAAATGCGGCAAACAGAATTCGCAAACTTCCTAGTTGAACTGAATTTACTCCTTTTAAGCCCAATTGCATTAAGATGAAGGAACTTCCCCAAACACAGCCTAAAAAGCCTAATAAAAACCATTTTGTTGTATTGTTTTCCATGTTGTGATTTTATGTGTCAAAATTCAGGCTTTATTTTGAAAATAGCACTATGAATTTTTGTAATTTTGCAATGTCTTTATTACGAGGAAAATAATTTAACATTTATTGATATGAAAAATTTAAAAAATATTGGTTTAGCACTTTTAATGACACTTTCATTAGCAAGTTGCAAACAAGAAAACAAAGAAGTTACAGTTGAAGAAACAAAAAAAGAAGTGGTTTCTGAAGCCGATTTAGCTAAAATGCAAACAGCAAGCTTTACTATCGACGGTATGACTTGTGCAATGGGTTGTGCTAAAACTATTGAAAATAAATTAGCTGCACAAGATGGTGTTGGGCAAGCAGTTGTGGATTTTGATACTAAAATTGCAACAGTAAAATTTGATGCAGAAAAACAATCATTGGAATCCTTAACTAAAACTATTGAAGCAGTTGCTGGCGGTGATTCTTACAAAGTTACGGAATCGAAAAAAATGTAATTATTTTGTCATTCTGAACTTGTTTCAGAACCTGTTTCACTTCAAAATTACAGAAGCTTAAACGAGTTCAGCTTGACAATAAATATTTATTTCCATTCTAATGTTTCCATAATTCTACGCATATCATCTTTTAGATATTGTGCGGCAGGTAAAATAGAATCAAAATTAGGTTTTGCGTAAAAATAAACGCTCCCAGTAATAAAATTTTTAGTACTATCGGTAACGTAAAATTGTGCATTTGTTGCAGCATTTCCACCAACTTCGTAGAACATCCCGTATACTTTTTTATTGTTATTAATAAAAGGTTGTTCTAAAATATCATCTGCTTTTACAACGTGGTCATAAGTTAGTTTTTGGGCATCAAGTAACAATTTATCAATATCGTTCTTTACCGATTTGTGAGTCAAGTATATCGTGGCTTTCATCTTTGGGTAATTAATTTCAAAAGCGCATGATTTATTTTTGATTAGTGCTAAATTGTTTTTTTCAAATGTAAAGCTACAATCCGACTCTAATTTTGAGTATTTCGCTTCTGGATATTCTAAGCTCAAATGACCTTTTGGTTTTGGTAAAGTTTCATCTCCACAAGAAATCAAACTTAAAAATAATCCCAAACAACTTAATTTTACTATATTTTGTATCATAATTACAATAACGTAACTTTTATTTGTTTTATTCTTCTCTTATCTACATTTTCGATGGTAAAAATAAGATTATGAAACATTATTTTTTGTCTTTTCTTTGGGAAATTTCCAGAAATTTCAAGTAAAAATCCAGCTAGTGTTTCAGCTTCACCTTTTTTACTTTCAAATTCATTTTCATCTACTTCAATGATTCTATAAAAATCTTTCAAGCTAATTTTACCTTCAAAAAGAAAATTTTTGTCGTCAATTTGAGAATAAATCAAATCTTCATCGTCAAATTCATCACTAATATCGCCTACAATTTCCTCCAGAACATCTTCTAATGAAATAATTCCGGAAGTTCCACCATATTCATCTACTACAACAGCTAAATGACTTTTCATTCCTTGAAAATCTTTCAATAAATCATCAAGCTTTTTGTTTTCAGGAACAAAGAAAGGTTGTCTTAATAGTTTGGTCCAATCAAAAGATTCATTATCGATATACGGAATTAAGTCTTTGATAAATAAAATCCCTTCTATTTGATCAATATTTTCTCTGTAAACGGGAATTCGTGAATAGCCTTTTTCAACGATTTTTGGCATTATTTCTTCAAAAGATTCTTCAATGTTTAATGCAAAAACATCAATTCTAGGACTCATTACTTGACGTACTTCTGTGTTTCCAAAAGTTACAATTCCTTCAAGTATTTTTTGCTCACCATCAGTTGTATCATTTTGTGATGTCAATTCTAGTGCTTGCGAAAGTTGGTCTACCGAAAAATTTCCTTTTTGAACATTTAGTTTTTTTTCTATAAACAGAATGCCGTTTCGCATAGGAACACTAATAGGTGATAATACATTGTTTAGAATTGAAATTGGAATGGCTACTTTTTTAGCAAAGGTCATATTGTTTCTGTTGGCGTAAATTTTTGGTAATACTTCCCCAAACAATAAAAGGAAAAAGGTAACAAGTACCACTTCAACTGTAAATCTTAAAATAGAAGATTCAATACCGTCAAATAAACGACCACTAATGGAAGAAAACAATATTACAACTGCAATATTTACAAAATTATTAGCAACTAATATTGTGGCTAACAACCTTTTGGGTTTTTCCAGTAATTGAAAAATGAGTCTTCCGCTATTAAAATCTTTATTTGATATGTCATCAATATCTTTTTGCGAAAGAGAAAAAAGGGCTACTTCTGAACCTGAAATAAAGGCAGAACAAGCAAGCAATACTAAAATTGCAATTATTCCTAAAAGGAATTCAAAATCTATAGAATGTAGTAAACTGGCCGGATCAGGATCCAAATTGTTTCAATTTAGTTAAACATTAAAAATCTTCAGGTGCACTACCTGTTGGTAATGAAGATTTACTCAAATCGGTGTCTTTTTTAGTGGTTAAGAATGTGAATTCGGTTACCTGAATTTCAGTAGTGTATTTGGTAGCACCGTCTTCTGCTTGCCATTGACGCGATTTGATTCGACCCTCAATGTATATTTTATCGCCTTTAGAAAGGTATTTTTCGCAAATTTCTGCAGCTTTGTTTCGAACAACAATGTTGTGCCATTCTGTAGAAGTTATTTTTTCTCCAGTAGTTTTGTTAATGTACACTTCGTTAGTTGCTAAAGGAAAACGACCAATGCAATTCCCGCCTTCAAAGTAATGCATTTTAACTTCGTCACCTAAATGACCGATTAAAATAACCTTGTTTAATGTTCCGTTCATGGCTTATATATTTAATAGGGTTAATC
>CAZCIV010000003.1:0-25777 GCA_964498595.1 uncultured Flavobacterium sp. | reverse complement strand
TGACTTTGACAGGCGAATTAGTAAAAATTCAAATGAAAAAGAAAGGCGAAAATCCGGATAAGGAATTGTCAAAAATCTACAGAAAAGCATCACAACGCGACATTGATATTTGGACAGAAGCTCGAAACAAAGAAGAATCGGTTCGTATGCGTGCTAGAGAAATTGCAATTGATTTGAAATTGGAAATGAAAATTTCGGATGTAGAATTTCAAGGTGATGGTTCTAAAGCAACGTTTTATTACACTGCAAATGATCGAGTAGATTTCCGTCAATTGATTAAAGAATTTGCACAAGAATTCAAGATTAGAATTGAAATGAAGCAAGTAGGATTCCGTCAAGAAGCCGCTCGTTTAGGAGGAATTGGTTCTTGTGGAAGAGAATTATGTTGTTCTACTTGGTTAACCGATTTTAGAAGTGTGAATACTTCGGCAGCGCGTTACCAACAATTATCGTTAAACCCACAAAAATTAGCGGGTCAATGTGGTAAATTAAAATGTTGTTTGAATTATGAATTGGATACGTATTTGGATGCTTTGAAAGATTTTCCAGATATGGATACCAAACTGTACACCGAAAAAGGGGATGCATATTGCCAAAAAGTAGATATTTTTAAAGAAATTATGTGGTTTGCATATGCGAATGCACCGGCACAATGGTTGGTTTTACCAGTTGAAAAAGTAAAAGAAATTGTTGCAATTAATAAGAAGAAAGAGCGTATTCCAGCGTTAGAAGATTATGTTGTTGAAAGCACTCAAGAAGTTGAGAAAAAATTCGAAAATGTCGTAGGACAAGACAGTTTAACACGTTTTGATCAACCTAAGAAAAGAAAAAATAACAAAAACAAAAAACGTAAACCTTCAAATTTTAAAAATGCACCTAAAAAAGAGTAAATTTATAGGATTACTAATGCTAGCGATGCTTTTTTTCTCATGTGATGAAAAGCAATTCTTTAGTGAATATAAAGAGTTAGATGGTTCTTGGAAAAAATCAGACACGTTACGTTTTACATTTGAACAAAAAGATACAGCGAATCCTTATCATTTGTTTTTAAATGTGAGAAACAATAATGATTATCCGTTTAGCAACATGTATTTGATTGTAACCATGAAAGAGCCTGGGAAAAAACCAACGATTAAAGTGGACACTTTAGAATATCAAATGGCTAATCCAGATGGGACTTTGTTAGGGGAAGGTTTTTCTGATGTTAAGGAGAGCAAATTGTGGTATTTAGAAAATTTCAAGTTCAAGAAACCGGGAAAATATAATGTTGAGGTGGTACAAGCGGTGAGAGAAACGGGTAAAGTTGTTGGAGTATCTGAACTTAAAGGGATAACAGAATTAGGTTTAAGAATCGAAAAAATAAAATAGTATGGCTACTAAAAAAGCAAATACAGAAGATTTTTCAGAGTATAAAAGAAAATTTTGGCAATTATTTGCCTACGGATTTTTAGGAGTAATTTTATTATTCCTTTTTGCGTCTTGGGGATTTTTTGGAAAAATGCCTTCGTTTGATGATTTAGAAAATCCAGATTCAAACGTAGCTACTGAAATTATCTCTTCTGATGGAGTAGTGATTGGTAAATTTTACAAAGAAAATAGAACTCCTGTAAAATATGAAGAATTACCACAACATTTAGTAAAAGCGTTAGTGGCTACTGAAGATGAACGTTTTTACGAACATTCAGGAATCGACGCCAAAGGAACTTTACGTGCAGTTGTTCGATTGGGTAGAGATGGAGGAGCAAGTACGTTAACCCAACAGTTAGCTAAAAACCTATTCCATGGTGAAGGTTCAAAATTCATTTTGTTCAGGGTAATTCAAAAAGTAAAAGAATGGATTATTGCTATTCGTTTGGAACGTCAGTATACAAAACAAGAAATCATTGCACTTTATTTAAATCAAGTAGATTTTGTAAATGGTGCAGTTGGAATTCGTTCAGCAGCTAAAATTTACATGAACAAAGAGCCAAAAGATTTAACTATTGAAGAATCGGCTTTGTTTGTGGGAATGCTTAAAAATCCATCGCTTTACAATCCAAATCGTAAAAAAAGAGCTAAACTAGTTTTAGACCGAAGAAACACTGTTTTAGGTCAAATGGTGAAAAACGGTGTAATTTCTGAAGCTAAAAAAGAAGAGCTAAGAAAACTTCCAATCAAATTAGATTTTAGACCTGAAAGCCATTCGGAAGGAAGCGCTACTTATTTCAGAGAGTATCTTAGAGATTACATGAAAAAATGGGTGAAAGACCATTTAAAACCCGATGGAACAGAATATGATTTGTATCGTGATGGGTTAAAAATTTATACTACAATCGATTCAAAAATGCAGCAATATGCGGAGGAAGCGGTTTTTGAACATCTTAAAAATCTTCAAAAAGAGTTTTTTAAAGGGAAGAAAGATCAAGAAAATGCGCCTTTTGTTGATATTACTCCAGAACAAACCCAACAAATCATGAACCAAGCCATGAAAAATTCAGAGCGTTGGAGAAAAATGGATTTGAATGGAAAAACGGAAGATGAAATTGTCAAATCGTTTAGTGTACCTGCTAAAATGAAAATTTTTACTTATGATGGTGAGAAAGATACTATCATGACGCCAAAAGATTCTATCATTTATTACAAACACTTCTTGCAAACTGGAATGATGGCGATGGAGCCACGTACGGGTCACATAAAAGCTTGGGTTGGAGGTGTTAACTATAAATATTTCCAATACGATCACGTTGGACAAGGAGCTAGACAAGTAGGTTCAACATTTAAACCATTTGTTTATGCAACGGTTATAGAACAATTACAAATGTCGCCATGTGATTCTATCATTGACAGTTATTTTACAATGCCGAAAGGAAAATGGGGAATTGATGCCGATTGGTCTCCAAAAAATTCTGATGGAAATTATAGAGGTACCATCACATTACAAAAAGCACTAGCGAATTCGGTTAACACAGTATCAGCAAAATTAATTGATAAAGTGGGGCCACAAGCCGTAGTTGATATGGCTAAAGAATTGGGAATTACTTCAAAAATTCCTGTTCAGCCATCCATTGCATTAGGAGCTGTAGATATTACGGTAGAAGAAATGGTTGGTGCAATGAGTACTTTTGCTAATCAAGGCGTTTATGTAAAGCCTAATTTCATCATTAAAATTGAGGATAAAAACGGAGTTGTAATTGACCAACCTACACCTGTAACAAAAGACGTTGTAAATAAAGATGTTGCCTATGCCGTTGTAAAATTAATGGAAGGTGTTACGCAATCAGGAACTGGAGCTCGATTAAAATGGGGTGGCGGCGGATTCATCCAATACGATTACAGTTTTGGAAATCCAATTGCTGGAAAAACTGGAACATCTCAAAATAACTCAGATGGTTGGTTTATCGGAATGGTGCCTAATTTAGCAGCTGGAATTTGGGTTGGAAATGAAGATAGAGCAGCACATTTTAAATCGACTCATATGGGTCAAGGTGCTACGACTGCATTACCTATTTGGGGAATTTTTATGAAGAAATGTTATGCTGATACTGATTTAGATGTATCAAGAGAACCATTTGAAAAACCAGAAGATTTGAAAATCAAAGTAGATTGTTGGACGCCTAAAAAAGTAGTAGATACGACAGCAGTTCCAACAGATGAACCTAGTATGGACGAATTCGGATTATAAACAACAACAAACCAAAATATGATTTCTAGAAAAGTAAATAACGTTCAAGAAGCTTTAGAAGGAATCCAAGACGGACAAACCATCATGTTAGGTGGTTTTGGTCTTTGTGGAATTCCCGAAAACAGTATTGCTGAATTAGTTCGTAAAAATGTAACCAATTTAACTTGTATTTCAAACAATGCAGGTGTGGATGATTTCGGATTGGGATTATTATTACAAAAACGTCAAATCAAAAAAATGATTTCTTCTTATGTAGGAGAAAATGCTGAGTTCGAACGTCAAATGCTTTCAGGTGAATTAGAAGTAGAATTAACTCCACAAGGAACTTTAGCAGAAAAATGTCGTGCTGCACAAGCCGGAATTCCAGCATTCTTTACCCCAGCAGGTTACGGAACAGAAGTAGCTGAAGGAAAAGAAACACGTGAATTCAACGGAAAAATGCACGTAATGGAATTGGCGTACAAAGCTGATTTTTCAATCGTAAAAGCTTGGAAAGGCGATGAAGCAGGTAACTTAATTTTCAAAGGAACCGCTCGTAACTTCAATGCACCAATGGCTGGAGCTGCTAAAATCACTATCGCTGAGGTAGAAGAATTAGTACCAGCAGGAACATTAGATCCAAACGAAATTCACATTCCAGGAATTATGATTAATCGTATTTTCCAAGGTGAGAAATTTGAAAAAAGGATAGAGCAAAGAACCGTTAGACAAAGAAGTTAATCATGGCATTAGATAAAAATCAAATCGCAAAAAGAATAGCACAAGAAGTTAAAGACGGTTACTATGTAAACTTAGGAATCGGAATTCCAACTTTGGTTGCCAATTATGTTCGTACCGATATTTCAGTAGAATTTCAATCGGAAAATGGTGTTTTAGGAATGGGACCATTTCCTTTCGAAGGAGAGGAAGATGCTGATATCATCAACGCAGGAAAACAAACGATTACAACTTTACCAGGAGCGAGTTTCTTTGATTCGGCGTTTAGTTTCGGAATGATTCGTGCACAAAAAGTAGATTTAACGATTTTAGGAGCTATGGAAGTTTCTGAAAATGGAGACATTGCCAACTGGAAAATCCCAGGAAAAATGGTAAAAGGAATGGGTGGCGCTATGGATTTAGTAGCTTCGGCAGAAAATATTATTGTGGCTATGATGCACGTTAATAAAGCTGGAGAATCGAAAATCTTGAAGAAGTGTACACTTCCATTAACAGGTGTTGGTTGTGTGAAAAAAGTCGTTACAGAATTAGCGGTTTTAGAAATCACTCCAAAAGGATTCAAATTGTTAGAACGTGCGCCAGGTGTTTCAGTAGAAGATATCATCAAAGCAACAGAAGCTGATTTAATCATTGAAGGAGATATTCCAGAAATGAAAATCAATTAATATTAAATTTTAATTTCTCCGCAGATTCACAGATTACAATTTTAAACATCTGTGAATCTACTTTTTTTAATAAAGAAACCTCCTAAAAATAAATAATAATCTGCGAATCCGCGGTAATATTTTCAAATAAATGAGCTTACCAAAAGTAATTTTAAAATCAGGCAAAGAAAAATCTATTCAACGTCGTCACCCATGGATTTTTAGTGGTGCGGTTTACGGTGTGAGTCGTGAAATAAACGATGGCGAAATGGTTGATGTGGTAGATTCGAAAAACCAACATTTAGGAACGGGATATTTCAGTGATAAAGGAAGTATTGTAGTTCGTATTTTGGCATTCGGCGAAGAGACTTTTTCTGAAAACTTTTGGAAGGACAAATTACAATCGGCTTGGTATTTACGTACGCAACTATTGGATTTTGAAGTTACAAATGCTTTTCGTGTGATTCACGGAGAAGGCGATGGAATTTCGGGATTGATTATTGATTATTATGATAAAAACTGGGTAATTCAAGCGCACTCTACCGGAGTTTTTCTTCAAATGGATAAAATCGCTGAAGCCATAAAATCCAATTTTCCAGAGTATTGCGAAACCATTTATTGCAAAAGTTCAGGAACTTTACCGAATACAGGAACCGATTATTTCTTGTTTGGAAACAAAGCAGAAGCAGTTGCGAAAGAGAACAATATTTTGTTTTCGGTAAATTGGGTAGAAGGTCAAAAAACAGGTTTCTTCTTAGACCAACGCGAAAACCGAAAATTACTAGGCGAATTCTCAAAAGGTAAAAAAGTACTAAACACCTTTTGCTACACAGGCGGATTTTCTATTTATGCGATGAGTGCTGGAGCCGAATTGGTAACTTCGGTAGATATTTCTCAAAAAGCGGTAGATTTAGCAGCTAGTAATATGGAATTGAATTTCCCAAACGCCAATCACAAAGCAGTTGCTGATGATGTGTTCAATTTCATGAAAGAGAATCATCAAATTTACGATGTAATTGTGTTAGATCCTCCGGCATTTGCCAAAAGTATCAAAAGTAAACATACGGCAACGCAAGCCTACAAACGTTTAAACATTGCAGGTTTAAAAGCCTTAGCTCCAAACGGAATTTTATTCACGTTCTCTTGCTCACAAGTTATTGACGATGTTTTGTTTTACAACACAGTTGCCGCCGCCGCAATAGAAACAGGAAGAAACATCCGAGTGTTACACAAATTAGAACAAGGACCTGATCATCCAACGAATATTTACCACCCTGAAGGACATTATTTGAAAGGATTGGTGTTGTTTGTGGAGTAGGTTTAAAGTGGTCAGTGGTCAGTTTGAAGTGTTCAGTATTTCACGTATAGTTTGTCATTCCGAAGGAATCTCCCTTAGCTATTTGAATTAATTAAAATATGTTACTAATGAAAAAGCAATTTTTATTTTATCGATTCTATTAAATATCGTTTTTGGTTTTAATTATTTGAGTGACGCAATTAATGAACCAACTAGAGAATTAGGGAGACTGAAAAAAGATATTGAGATTGGTTATTTTTCAGGTGATTCGTTATTGTTTAAATTACCAAAAGGATTAACAGTTGCAGATGAATCACAAAGAGGGATTTCTGCAATTGGTCAATTTGAAAATAATAGGTTTTCAATTGTAATCACTTCCAATGAAGATTTGGTAGATTATGAAATAAATGAAGACTCATTAGATGTTTTTAGTAATTTTTATTCTGCGGATGTAAATAAATAAAAAAACCTGCAAGTCTTTCAACTCACAGGTTTCTTTTTTCTTGCTTCTTTTCTCTTTTTTCTAAAACTAAAGATTCATAAAAAAGTCATTCCCTTTATCATCGGTAATAATAAAAGCTGGGAAATCTTCAATTTTTTTATAAATATAATTTATTGTGGTTTAAACCCTAAAAAATTATAATATTTTGTGGTTTAAGTCATAATTTATTATATTTGTAACATGATAGCAAGAACGATAACCCAAAATTTAATAACCGATTGCGACAACAAGAAAGCTGTTGTTGTTATTGGACCAAGACAAGTAGGAAAAACAACGTTAATACAAAAAATAGTAGAAGACAAAAAAACCTTGTTCTTAAATGGAGATGATCCACAAACCAGATTGCAATTAGTCAATGCTAATTTTCAATTTTTGATGCAAGTGGTTATGGACTATGAAACCATTGTCATTGATGAAGCCCAACGTATAGAAAATATTGGTTTAACGATTAAAATGCTTGTAGATGTAAAATTGAATAAACAATTTATCTTAACAGGTTCTTCGTCTCTTGATTTAGGTAATCAAATTAATGAACCATTAACAGGAAGAAAATGGGAGCATCAATTATTTCCCTTGTCGTGGAGTGAAATTAAAAATCATTATTCCTTTCCTAATGCATTTAGTAGATTAGAAGAGTTTTTAATTTATGGAATGTATCCTGAAGTAGTTACAAATTCAAATAAAAAGAAAATACTTTTACAACTTTCAGGGAGTTATCTGTACCAAGATATTTTAGAACTAGTAAACATTAAAAAACCTGATTTGTTAATGAAATTACTTAATGCACTAGCGTTGCAACTAGGGAGCGAAGTGTCTTACAATGAATTGGCAAAAATATTAGGTGTTGATCGCATGACGGTCATCAATTATATCGATTTGCTAGAGAAAGTATATGTTATTTTTAGACTGCATCCATTTTCAACGAATCAAAGAAATGAAATTACAGCAAAACCAAAAATCTATTTTTATGATAACGGTATAAGAAACGCTATTATAGGACAATTCAATCCATTGCAAAGCAGACAGGACGTAGGCGCTTTGTTTGAAAATTTCTTTATTAGCGAAAAAATGAAACAACTAAGTTATACTGGTTTTTATGGAAAAACACATTATTGGAGAAACACGCAACAAGCAGAAATTGATTTTATTGAAATAAACGAAGGAGAAATTTCGGCTTATGAAATTAAATACAATCCCAACAAAAAAGTAAATTTCACAAAATCATTCACGGAAAAATACCACCCAAAAGAAACGTTAATAGTTAATAAGGATAATTTCTGGGAGTATTTGCAATAATTTATTTTGAAATATATTCTAAAATAAAAAAACCTACAAGGTTCTAAAAACCTTGCAGGTTTGTCTATTTTCTAGCTTCTAATCTCTATTTTCTTCAACTAAAGATTCATAAAAGAATCATTCCCTTTATCATCTGTAATAATAAAAGCTGGGAAATCTTTTACTTCAATTTTACGCACAGCTTCCATTCCTAATTCTGGGAAATCTACTAAAATATTTTCTTTTGCTAAAATAGCGAGAGAGCTATTTTAAATTGAATCCGGAGTGTTTATTACAAGCATAGTATTTCCAAAATTAATAATGTTATTATAATTTTAGGTAATAGCTAAATAGGATTTAAAAATATAAAAATCGATTTTAAATTTAAAGCTCTTTATATAATACGTATTTTTTTTTAAAATAATTATTTATATTTGTTTAATAAATTAAAAAAATAAGTTAATGAAAGCAAATTTTTTATTAAGAATTTTATGTATATTTTTAATAACATTAAATTCTTTCGGTCAATCATCAAAGAAAGATGAAGGAATAAAACTTGGTTTTAAAGGAGGTTTAAATATCTCTAATTTTCTAAGTAGTGATATTGAAGATCAATCTTATAGAACTAGTTTTCATGTTGGTTTTTTGTCTGAAATAATGTTATCAGAAAAAGTTTCATTTCAACCAGAATTGCTTTTCTCTAGTCAAGGTAATGTTGGGCCACAGACCAAACAGAAATATAGTTATATAAATATGCCTTTAATGATGAGGTATTATTTTTTAAATAATTTAAGTTTAGATGCTGGACCTCAGCTAGGTTTTTTAGTTGATTCTTTTAGTAGAGGTAATGATGGAAATCAAGACATTAATGATCAAAGTTTTTTTGATTTTGCTTTGTGTTTAGGTGCTACATATGAATTAAAAAATAATATTTTCTTTCAAGGAAGATATAATTTAGGAATGTTAAATGTAAATGCTGCAGATAATTCGGACACCCTTAAATACCAAAATTCAGTAATTCAAATATCCGTTGGATATTACTTTTAATATATAAACTATGAAAAAAATTCTCTACTCTATTTTATTTTTTAACGTTATAACAATTTCATTTGCTCAAGATAGTAAAAGTGAATTTGAAGTTAAGTACAGAAGAAGCTCGCTTTATTCTGTTATGATAGATCAGCCAACACTTCCCTATGCTGCTGAAATCAAGAAAAATTTTGAAAACAGCCCCATTCCTGATAAATTTAATAATCATAATCTAAGTAAAAGAGTTTATGATTTTGGAGAATTACCTACTGACGGTTCTGATTCTCCAATTTTGTCTGCTATTGCAAGAGATATAGTTGCCAAATGGTTCAACAGATCTAGTAAAGGAGGTTTTAATATGAATTTAATTAAGGAAAGAGGTTTTTACGACGCTAGTGCATTAGATGTTGTTAAGGCGCAAGCTAGTAAAAGAGGTTTAGATTTATTAGCTGATGCGGGGGAAGAACTTATAGGAAAAACATTTGTGTTGATAAATGAATTCAAATATACTGATAAAGCCGAAGTAGCGGAAAAAACAAGTGGTTGGTTAAATGCAATTGGTACAATTGCAGATTATGCTGGAGCATCTAATGTTTCAACGGTTACAACTCTAACTAGTACAGGAGCTACTGTTGCTGGTAAAGGATATATAGTAAAGACAAATGCTCATTTATATCAATTAGTTTGGGATGAAGAAACTGCGGCTATTTTCTATAATGATTATTGGGCTGATGATAAAACAATTACTCCTGCTAAAAAGAAAGCTTTTGATGAGTCAACTATTTTTAAATTAAAATATATAGGTACAGACACATCTTGGTCTGACATTCAATCAACTGTTTTTACAAGTAAGTCTGATGAACAATTGATTGAAAGAGCTACTGTAAAAGCAATTGATAGGGTAATTGTTAAACTTCAAAAAAATCACGATCAATTTAAAACAAAAACCCCTTTATACACGGTTGATCCTCTAACAGCTAAAGTAGGTTTAAAAGAAGGGATTACAAATAAATCAACTTTTGATGTTTTAGAACAAGTTGAAGATGAAAATGGCAAAACTCAGTACGTTAAGGTAGGTGTTGTAAAAGTAGATAGTAAATACCCTATTTGGGATAATACTTATGGAGCACAAGAGGAAAATCCTAACTCAACAGTTGATAGAACTTATTTTAAAAAGGTTAGTGGAAAAGATTTTTTCCCAGGAATGTTATTGGTTCAAAAGAAAGGTAAATAAATAGAAGAAATATGAAAAAAGTATTATTATTGTTATTTTTAGCATCAACAATATCTATGGTTGGTCAAGCAAGGAAAAAAGCCGATGAGGACACTAAAGAATGGAGATATGAAATTCAGTGTGCTGGAGTTGGTCATGATGGAACTTATTTAGTTAAAGTTTGGTCTTACTCTAAAAAAGGAAATGTGGCTATTGAACAAGCGAAAAAGAATGCAGTTCATGGTGTGATTTTTAAAGGCTTTACAGGTGGAGATGGTTGTACTTCTCAAAAAGCTTTAGCATCAAATCCAAATATTGAAGCTGAGAAAAAAGAATTTTTCGATTTGTTTTTTGAGGATGGGGGAAAATACATGAAATATGTAAGTGTTTCAACAGATGGACAAATATCTGCAGACGACAGAAAGAAAGTAGGTAAAGAATATAAAGTAGGAATTGTTATTTCAGTAATGAAAGATGCTTTAAGAAAAGATTTAGAATCAGCAGGGGTTATAAAAGGGTTGTCTTCAGGATTTTAAAAATATAAAGAAAATGAATATTAAAATTAAAATACTTACTATCTTAACATTGTTGTCAATTTTTTTTAGTTGCTCAACACAAAAGACAGTATCAACAAATTACAGTTATTCAACAGAATGCTTGGGTGTTGAACTAGATGGGTCTCAAACTTTGAAAGCTTGGGGTAACGGAAGAAACAGAGAAGACGCCGTTGAGCAAGCTAAGAAAAATGCTGTAAGAGATGTGATTTTTAAAGGAATCCGCGATGGAAAACAAGATTGTAATCAAAAGCCATTAGTTTTTGAAGTTAATGCTCAAGAAAAATATGAGGATTATTTTAATAAATTTTTTGCTGATGGAGGTGAATACAGAAACTTTATTTCTCTTAAAGACGAAAGAATTTTTGATAAAATTAAAAGAGACAAACAAAGAACATCTGAAAGTGTTACACATGGAGTAATTGTTCGAGTACTCCGTTCAGAATTAAAACAAAAATTAATCCAAGACGGAATTATTAAATAAGTAATTTATGAAGAAAATAAATTTAATTTCCATAATAGCAACAGTTTTTTTTGCACTGATATTTAATCAAACAATAAATGCCCAGGCAAAAAAGCCTACTATCATGGTAGTTCCAAGCGACGTTTGGTGTAATGAGCACGGTTACATGAAGAGCTTTAATAATCAAGGAGAAATAATTAAAGTTCCAGATTATAAAAAAGCATTTCAAGAAAATGCAGATTTATTACTTGTAATCAGTAAAATTAATGGTTTAATGGCTGACAGAGGTTTCCCATTAAAAAATCTGGAATCTGAAATAAAATCACTTGAAGCTGAAAGTGCTGAAGATGCTTTGATAACTTCTAAAAATGGCGCAGAGATTTCAGAATCTCCAATAGATAAGTTAAGAAAAAGCGCTAAAGCTGATATTGTGATGCAATTAACATGGAAGTTAAATGTAACAGGACCAAAAAAATCCGTAACATTTAACTTACAAGGTTTAGATTCTTACACAAATAAACAAGTTGCAACTGCTGTTGGAACAGGTTCTCCATCTTTTTCTGCTGAAGTTTCTTTGTTACTAGAAGAAGCAGTGCTAAATCATATAGACAATTTTAATGCTTCACTTCAGTCTCATTTTGACGATTTATTCGCTAATGGAAGAGAAATAAAAGTAAGAATTAAAAAATTTGACTCTTGGGCTTCAGATTTAGAAACTGAATTTGATGGTCAAGAATTAGGATTAATTATTGAAGATTGGATGTCAAGCAATACCGTGAAAGGCCGATTCAGTACAACGAATGCAACAAATAATTTAATGTTATTTGAACAAGTAAGAATACCTCTATTTGATGATAATGGAAATGCTACTGACGCAAGAAGGTACATGAGTAAATTACAAAAGTTTTTGCAAGCTGCACCCTATAAAATCCCTGTAAAATTAATGACGAAAGGATTAGGTGAAGTGGTTTTAATTTTAGGAGATAAATAAAAAATTATGAAAAAAGTATTATTATCTATAGTTTGTCTAATTAGTTTAATTAGCAACAAGAATTATGCTCAGTCTTCAGATAATGTTGGTTTCTTATCTTTATCAACTTATATAGATTCTTCTGTGGAACAAAAAACAGAAGGAGCAACAGATGTACTGAAAAACAAATTAGATCAAATAGTTGCTAATAACGGATTAGCCAATGGTTTTTCAAGATTTATATTGACCGCTAATGTCGTAACAGTAACAAAAGATGTGTTAGGTACAGCACCAACTTCAATTGCTTATACATTAAATGTTACATTTTATATTGGTGATGGTATTGAAGGAAATAAATTTACAACATTATCAAAAAATGTAAAAGGTGTTGGAATTAATGAAACCAAAGCACTAATTAATGCATTTAAAAACATCAATTCATCTGATAGTGAAATTCAATCGTTTATTTCTAAAGGAAAAAAAGAAATAATAAATTATTATAACACAAGATGTGATTTGATTATTAAGAAAGCCCGATTACTTGAGTCACAAAATCAGTTTGATGAAGCAATCTATATGTTATCAGCCGTACCAGATGCTTGTACCGATTGTTTTAACAAGTCTTTGGTTGTGGCTCAAGATATTTTTGATAAGAAAATAAACATGGAGTGCAAAGTAAAATTACAAGAAGCTAAATTATTATGGGCTTCAAACCCTACTGTAGAAGGAGCAAATCTTGTTTCTGACATTTTAAAAGATATTAATCCAAGATCTTCTTGTTATAAAGATGTTGTTTCTTTCACAAATTCAGTTGCGAAACGAGTTCTAGAAATTGATGGAAGAGAGTGGAAATTTAAAGTAGATCAAGAAATTGGTTTAGAAAGAGACAGAATAAAAGCTATTCGAGATATCGGAGTAGCTTGGGGTAATGGACAACCAAAATCTGTTGTTTACAATGTGAGAGGCTGGTGGTAAATAATGTCTTAAAGATTAAATTTTATAAAAATAAAACCCAATCTAATTAAGTAGATTGGGTTTTATTTTTTTATTACAAATTCATAAAGAAATCATTCCCTTTATCATCGGTAATAATAAATGCAGGGAAATCTTTTACTTCGATTTTTCTTACGGCTTCCATTCCTAATTCTGGGAAATCTACTACTTCAACCGATAAGATGTTTTCTTTTGCTAAAATTGCAGCAGGACCACCAATCGAACCTAAATAGAATCCACCGTGTTTTTTACAAGCGTTCATGACGTCTTTGCTTCGGTTTCCTTTGGCTAACATAATCATGCTTCCACCAGCGGCTTGGAATTCGTCTACATAAACGTCCATTCTTCCTGCGGTGGTTGGTCCAAAACTTCCTGAAGGCATTCCATCTGGAGTTTTTGCTGGACCCGCGTAATATACTGGGTGGTTTTTGAAATACTCTGGCATTGGTTTTCCAGCGTCTAACAATTCTTTGATTTTTGCATGTGCAATATCGCGAGCTACAATCAAAGTTCCGTTTAATTTCAAACGTGTTTTGATTGGGTATTTTGATAACTCAGCTAAAATTTCAGCCATTGGTTTGTTCAAATCAATTTCTACTGCTGGCTCTAAATGTGGAGCAGTTTCAGGTAAAAATTGCGCTGGATTGGTTTCTAATTGTTCCAAGAAAATACCGTCTTTCGTAATTTTTCCCTTAATATTTCTATCTGCCGAACAAGAAACTCCCATTCCCACTGGACAAGAAGCTGCGTGACGAGGTAAACGAATCACACGAACGTCATGTGTTAAATATTTCCCACCAAATTGTGCTCCAATTTGACTTTCTTGACAAATAATTTGTACTCTTTTTTCCCATTCTAAATCGCGAAACGCCTGACCTGCCATGTTTCCAGAAGTTGGAAGATTGTCATAATAACCAGCGGATGCTTTTTTCACGGCTGCTAAATTTGCTTCCGCAGAAGTTCCACCGATAACAATAGCTAAGTGATACGGAGGACAAGCTGCTGTTCCTAAATCCATAATACGCTCACGAACAAATTCGTCTAACGATTTTTCATTTAACAACGATTTTGTCTTTTGATATAAAAATGTTTTGTTTGCCGAACCACCGCCTTTTGTTAAAAATAAAAACTCATAAGAATTTCCTTTTTTTGCATAAATGTCGATTTGTGCTGGTAAGTTCGAACCCGAGTTTTTCTCTTCAAACATCGAAATCGGCACAATTTGCGAGTAACGAAGATTTTTATTTTGGTACGTATTGTAAATTCCTTTTGACAACCATTCGCCATCATCAACACCTGTGTACACGTTTTCACCTTTTTTGGCAACTACAATTGCAGTTCCAGTATCTTGGCAAGAAGGCAATTGACCTTCTACCGCTACTGCGGCATTTTGTAATAAGTTATAAGCCACAAAACGATCGTTGTCTGTTGCTTCTGGGTCTTCAATAATGTTTCTTAGTTTTTGTAAATGTGCCGAACGCAACATAAACGAAACGTCGTCCATTGCTTCTTGTGCTAATAATTCTAATCCTTTTGGGTCAACCACTAAGATTTCTCTATCGCCAAGTTGTTCTACTTTTACGTAATCGGAAGTTAGTTTTTTGTATTGTGTATCGTCTTTTAAAATGGGATACGGGTCTTGATATAAAAAGTCCATTGTGTGTATGTTTTGAAAGGTAAAGTTACGGATTTTTGATGGGAATGGAAAAATGAATTAATTTAATGTTTTAGAAATTCTATGTAATGTTTAGCAATTTTTTCTAAAAAGTCATCTTCATCAACTTTTGATTTATTTGCTAGCATTACAATTACTAATTTTGAACTTGGATAAATTTTCACTTCGCTTCTTGCTGAAATTGCATTTCCTCCATGTCCAAAATAAAAGTTTCCAAATTGATCTTTACCTGAGATTATACCAATTCCGTAATTAGTCTTGGTTCCATCAATTAATTTTTGGGATTTTATCAATTCAATAAGTGTTTCTTGTTTTAGAAGCCGATTTGCAATTAGAAAAGCATTTCCGAGTTTTATAATGTCCTCTGAAGTTGAAAGATGACATCCTGAGGAATAACTAGTATTATTATAAACATAATCTGTGAACTTAACTTTTCTATTATTTATATCTTTGTAAAAAGAAACTGTGTTTTCATCATAATTTCCATCATTAATAACTGTGTTTTTCATTTGTAACGGATCAAAAACCAGTTCTTTTTGAACTTTATAAATATCCTTATTCTTAATTTTTTCAATTACAAAACTTAAAATTACATAACCATAGTTACTGTAAGAAAACTTGGTTAATGGTTTAAATAACAAATCATCTTTTTGAAAAACTCGGTAAAATTCTTTTTTTGAATAGTTGTTTGCTTTTGTCCAATCTTCTTCACTTGGATTTCTAATTAATCCAGCAATATGACCTGCAACTTGTTTGATAGTAAAATCATATGGTTTTTTAGACAAACTATCTAGGTAAAAATGTGGACTATGGTTCCAATTTATTGTCCCTTCTTCATGCATTTTTCCTAAAACAGAAGCTGTAATCATTTTAGTTATGCTTGCTATTTCGAATTTTGTTTTTGAAGGAATAACTTCGGTTCTTTTTTCTAAGTCAGCAAAACCAAAACCTTCAGAAAAAACAATAGAATCATTGTAAGACACACAAATTGTCATTGCAGGAATATCTTCTTTTTTTAAATATTTAATCGCAAGTTCTCGTGTTTTTTCATTTACTTTTTGGAAATTAGTTTGTGAAAAAACAAAAAAAGGAAATAAAAAAAGGACAAATAATTTCATATGATAAATTTATGTGCTTTAAGGTTTGTAAACTCTTCTAAAATTAATTAAAAAAACCAACTCGCTACAAAAATCGCTGTAATCACACAGATTAAATCCACTAAAAGCATCATTCCTAAAGTATAACGCGTGTTTTTCACGTTGATACTTCCAAAATAAACTGCAATTACATAGAAAGTCGTTTCGGCACTACATTGGAAAATACAACTCAATCTTCCGGTTAAAGAATCTGGTCCAAATTGTTTCATCGCATCAATCATAAATCCTCGTGAACCACCTGAACTAAAAGGGCGCAACATCGCCACAGGCAATGAATCGGTGATTTCTTTAGCTACTCCAAGATGTGCAAATAAAAAGGAAATTCCGTTGGCAATAATTTCAAACAAGCCACTGTTTCTGAATAAGGAAATTGCCACCAACATTCCCATAACATAAGGGAAAATGGTTACTCCGGTTTTTAATCCGTTATTAGCACCAGTTACAAAAGTGTCGAAAATCGTTGTTTTTTGTTCCACGAATTTTCTCTCTTGAACGAAAGAAAATATCAAAGTTCCTCCAATGATTAAGATTAATAATAATCCAGAAAGATTAGAAGTAAAATAATTTTTTCCGATTAAATCCAAACTGTTTACATAAAATAATAATCCAACAATCGCACCGATAACTCCCATTAAAGCGGCTAATAAAGAAGCACTTTTAAAATTAACACGTTGTTTAATTCCAACTAAAATGAAAGCAGCAATAGTTCCAACAAAAGAAGTTATAATACATGGTAACATTACATCAGCAGGATTTGCCGCATGTTCTGCTGCACGATAACCAATAATTGATGTTGGGATTAATGTTAAACCAGCCGCATGTAAACACATAAACATGATTTGGGCATCACTAGCGCGGTCTTTATCTGGGTTTAGTTCTTGTAAACTTTGCATGGCTTTGAGTCCAAACGGAGTAGCAGCAGAATCTAATCCTAAAAAGTTAGCAGAAAAGTTTAACGTCATATATGAAATCGATTCGTGATTTTTAGGAATAGAAGGGAATACTTTTGCAAATAACGGGCTTAATTTTTTAGCTAATTTTTCAGATGCTCCAGAAATAATAAGTAATTCCATAATACCACAAAAGAATGCTAAGTAGGCGATTAATGGTAAAATTAAGTCAAACAAACTGCTTTTGGTCATAGGAAGTAAACCATCTGCTTTTTGTTTTCCGCTGTAGATTTTTACGGTGTGATTGTTGTACACATAGGTCGTATCAGCATCTGCAATGTTATTATTTATTATGAAAGTTTTATCATCAGCTTTTTCTAAACTGTCTTTAACAAACTTTGGTACTTCTTTCAAATATTTTTCTCCAATTAAAAGAGGTTCACCTTGTTTTCCATTCAAAACATAATCAATAGAATAATATTGTGAAGAGAACAATCCGAATACAATAAAAAAGATAGATGATATAAATATCACTAACCAAAATCTGCTTAAAACCATAAATACCTATTTTTTCGTAAATGTAATATTTCTGTGTGTTTAAAGAAAATTTTATTTTCTGCAATATAGTTTTAATGATTTTACTTTGAGGGATTTATTTTTCTTGAATTCAAATTGTTTATCTCAAAACATTTTTTTGAAATAGTTGAAAAATTATATATTTGTTTTATTAAATGAAATTAATTTGCCCCAAAAAATGAAAAAACAACAATTATTCACTTATTTTATTATCTTTTTCTGTGTACTATCTTTTTCACAAACCAAGGAAGATGTTGCTAAAATAACAAAAGACTACAATTTTGCAAAAATTCAGGAAAAGATATCTTACTATCGACAGTTAGAAGAAAAACAAAGAGCCAAGGCTGTTGAAATGGCTAGGAAAAATAATTGGCCAATTTTTATTAAAGGAGATGACGGAAGTTTTAAACAATTAATGAACGTTACTCCTGACGGATATCCTATTTATTATGCAACAACAAATGTAAATGCAGCAAAATCCACAAGAGCAAATTTTTTAAACACTGGTGGTGGTATGGGATTAACTTTAGATGGTCAAGGTATGATTGCTCGTGTTTGGGATGGAGGTACAGTTAGAAGAACTCATAGCGGTTTTGGAGGAAGAGTGACAACTGTTGATGATATTTCAGGAATATCTTATAGCGATCATGCCACTCATGTTACAGGTACAATATTAGCTTTACCTTGGAGTACTGCATCAGCTGGAGTAAAAGGAATGGCAACATTAGCAACGGCAAGGACATTTAATTGGGACAATGATGAGTCAGAAGCCTTATCTGAGGTTTTGGGAGGAATGTTAATCTCAAATCATTCTTATGGGGTTCCAATAGGATCAGGATCATCTATATTGCCTGCTTGGTATATAGGAGCGTATACAGATGCTGCAAGATCTTGGGATGAAATTACATATCTATCACCCTATTATTTACCTGTAATGTCAGCGGGAAATGATGGAACTAACAATAATAATTCAAATCCAATTGCTGTAGGTTATGATAAATTAACTGGAAATAAAACCTCAAAAAACACATTAATCGTAGCAAATGCAAATGATGCTGTAATAAATACGGATGGTAGCTTATTTAGTGTTTCAATAAATACGTCAAGTAGTCAAGGTCCTACAGATGATAGAAGAATTAAACCAGATATTACAGGAAATGGTACAGGTTTAACATCTACAATATCCACAAGTAACACGGCAACTGCATCAATTTCTGGTACCTCAATGGCTAGCCCTAATGTTGCAGGAACTTTATTATTATTGCAGCAACATCAAAAAAATTTAACAAACAGTTTTATGAAGTCCTCTACTTTAAGAGGTTTAGCGTGTCATACTGCTGATGATGCTGGAAATTTAGGTCCCGACGCTAAGATGGGTTGGGGTTTATTAAACGCAAAGAAAGCCGTAGAAACAATTACCGGAAATGGTTTAACCTCATGGATTTCAGAAGAAAATTTGACGCAAGGGCAAACCTTCAATATTACTGTTAAATCAAATGGAGGTTCATCAAACCCATTAATTGCATCCATAACTTGGACTGATTTACCCGGAATTGCAAATAACGGAACTATGGGAGATAATGATATTACTCCAGTATTAGTTAATGATTTAGATATAAGAATTACAAAAGACGGAACAACTTTTTACCCTTGGAAATTACAATCAAATCCTTCTGCATTAGCTGTTAGAAATGGGGATAATAATGTTGATAATATTGAAGTTATTAAAATAGACGCACCTTCTGCAGGTGATTACGTTATTTCAGTAACACATAAAGGAAATTTAGTTTCAGGCTCTCAAAATTATTCTTTAATTATTACAGGCATTACTTCCGATTTTTCATTAATTTCTAAATCCGAGGATTTAACTTTATGCTCAAATCAAGATGCTGTTTACAATTTTGAATATAAGCAAACGGGATCAATGACAACCACATTTTCAGCAATTGGACTACCTCTTGGAGCTGTAGCGTCATTTAGTCCAACTTCTTTAAATACAAATGGAAGCGTTACAATGACAATTTCAGGATTAGCCAATGTACAGCCTGGAATTTATAATGTAGGGATTTCAGGAAACAATGGTTCTGAGATTGAAACAAGATTAAAACAACTTAGAGTTTACTCTAATAATTTTCAACCAACAGTTTTATTATCTCCAGATGCAGGACAAAATAATACTGCCACAACTTTGTTTTTTAATTGGAATTCCGACATAAATGCTGAAAGCTATAATTTACAGCTATCAAATCAATCAGATTTTTCTACATTTTTTGCAAATGTTAATACAACAGCGCCCGGTTATTTGATAACAGGATTAATTCCTAACACAACATATTATTGGAGAGTAATTCCATCAAACCGTTGTGGAGACGGTGCAACAAATTTAGCTTTTGTAAATAGTTTTAAAACAGGAATATTAACTTGCGGTAATACATTTGTTGCAACGGATTTTTCTAATGCAATTATTGGAACTACAGCAAACAGTGTTGCAACAATTCCAATTGAAGTAACAGGAGGGTTAACGATAGGAGATATAAATGTTAACTTAAATTTGACTCATACATATATTCAGGATATGAAGTATTTTTTAGAAGGCCCAGCAGCTATAGGAAGCCCAATAATTACATTATTTGATGAACCTTGTGGAGATAATGATGATATAAATTGTACTTTAGATGATGCCGGCATAAATTTCACTTGTGGTGCTACAGCCCCATCAATAATTGGTAATGTTAAGCCTGATGATTACTTGGCTAACTTAAATAACTTGCCAGCTGATGGAATTTGGACTTTACGTGTTATAGATGCATATAATGGAGACGGTGGCATTATTAATAGTGTTTCTTTGTCAATATGTAATATTGAGCAACCGCTTACTGAGTCAAATAATACTTTGTCTGAAATTAAGGTTTATCCAAATCCAGCAAAAGGAGTTATTAATATTGATTTATCTTCATTATCTAATTCTAAACTAACTATCTGTAAAATTATAGATTTTCAAGGTAGAGAAGTGATGGAAAAAAAATCTAATAATATGATAGAAGTTTTAAATATAGAGAATCTTTCAGAAGGAGTTTACTTGTTAACTATTGAAAATGATCTGGGTAAAACAACAAAAAAAATAGTTGTTAAAAAATAAATCTAATTATAATAAAAAAGCTCGATTTAATCGAGCTTTTTTATTATAATTACTTCCCAGGAAATTCTGCTTTTCTTTTTTCTAAAAACGCTGTGGTACCTTCTTTAAAATCTTCCGTGCCAAAACAATATCCAAAATTTTCAATTTCTACTTGGTAGCCATTTGTGCCATCTATGTAATTTGCATTAACTGCTTGAATTGCTTTGGCAATGGCAACACTAGAATTTTTAGTAATTTTTGAAGCAATTCCTTTTGTAAATTCTAATAATTCTGCTTGCGGAACCACATGATTTACCAAACCATAGTTTTTTGCCGTTTCAGCATCAACCATTCCAGCTGTCATAATCATTTCCATTGCTCTACCTTTACCAACTAATTGTGCTAAACGTTGTGTTCCTCCGTAACCTGGAATTACTCCTAATGTTACTTCTGGCAATCCCATTTTTGCATTATCAGAAGCCACTCTAAAATGACATGACATTGCCAATTCTAATCCTCCACCTAATGCAAAACCATTAACTGCTGCAATAACAGGCGTATCTAAATTTTGAACAAAATCAAATAATAATTCTTGTCCTTGAGCTGCTAATTTTCCTCCTTCTTCTACAGAAAAATGAGCAAATTCTGAAATGTCGGCACCAGCTACAAAAGCTTTTTCTCCACTTCCGGTTACAATAATTGCTTTTACTGATTTATCTTCGTTTAACGATTTGAATCCATCGTGTAATTCTTGAATAGTTGCCTTATTTAAGGCGTTTAATTTTGTTGGTCTGTTAATCGTTACAATTGCAATAGCATCTTGTTTTTCAATAAGAATATTTTCCATTTTTTTGTTTTGATTATTTATTTATTGGGAATGAAACTAAAAATTCGGTTCCCACATTGGGTTCCGTTTCAAAGGTAATTGTTCCGTTATAATTTTCAATGATATTTTTAATAATGGCTAAACCAAGTCCCATTCCGCTTGATTTTGTAGTGAATTTTGGTTCAAAAACCCGTTCCTGATTTTCTAGTGAAATTCCATTTCCATTATCTTTTACTGCAATTTTAACTTCTTCACCTTGTCTAAAAACCGTAACAAAAACTATTTTATTTTCTTGTTCTTCAGGTATGGCTTGAATGGCATTCTTAACTAAATTCGTAATGACTCTAATTAACTGGGTTCTGTCTAATTTGGCAATAATTTCGTCTTCTAATGCAGAAAATTGGATAAAATCTTCATTAAAAATTTCCAATGCCATTTTAACAATTTTAACCACATTTAAGGTTTCGTTTTGCTGAGCTGGCATTGTTGCAAAATTTGAAAAAGCACCAGCAACAGCGGTCATGGTATCTATTTGCTGTAAAATAGTTTTGGTATAATCATCGAGTTTTTTAGAAATATTAGGATCATTTGGATCAAACTTTCTTTGAAAACTTTGCACAGTTAATCGCATTGGCGTCAATGGATTTTTGATTTCATGTGCTACTTGCTTAGCCATTTCGCGCCAAGCTTGTTCTCTTTCGCTTTGGGCCAAAATAGTGGCACTCTCTTCTAATTTATCCACCATGTTATTATAGGAATTAATTAAAAGATTAATTTCTTTACTTCCATCTTCTATCACAATTTTTTCATTTCGTTGATATAGTTCTGTCTCTTGAAGTTTATCACTAATAATTTTTAAAGATTTAGTAATATAACTTGATAAAAAATAAGATAATACAATAGAAATAAAGAACATAAAAACATAAACTTGTCCAAATCGAATTAAGAAATTTTGAACTTCATTGTCGTAAAACTCGGTATTTTCTTCATATGGTAAATTTAAAATTCCCATGGGTTTAAACTTAGTATCCTTTAAATACGAATAAGAAGATCGGAACGATTGCCCATCAACTTTTGAAAATTCAATGTAACGTTTGTCTAATGACGATTGAATAATTTTTAATGTGGATGGGTTTATTTTTGGTTTGTCTTTATCTAGTTTGAATATAGCTTTTGATGATATTAAAAGTTTTCCTTTTAAATCAAAAAAATTGATTTCCATACTGTGAATGTCTGATAATTCGAATATTTTCTCTTTAAAAATTAAAGGAATATTTTCTGTCGTAAGCGGATAAGTAGTAGTTTGAAGCACATAATTAATATGTTCGGTAATAGCCGCTTCTTTTCGTTCTAAACGATCTTGATGGTATTCACGAGCTTCTTTTCTAAATTGATAAATAGAAACCGCAGCAATAAGAACAGACGCAATTAACGTTAAGAATATCATGGAAAGAAATATTCTAACACGCAAGGAAAGGTTCTTAAAGTTTAAAATTCTATCCATATTTTTTTGATGAAAATCAACTGTTGTTTTTCTCTCGAATTTTTTTGTATAATCTGTAACCTAACATTAATAACACTGAAAAAGCAATAATGCCAACAACGCCAAAAATCCAATTAATTGCATTTTTTAAAATTACTAAAAAAACTACTGCAAATAATATTATTGTAGCGCCTTCATTCCAAATTCTAAAAAAACTCGAAGTTTGTTTCACTTCATCTCTTTGTAATTGTTTAAAAATTTGATGGCATTTTAAATGATACAGGTACAATAAAAACACAAAAGCTAATTTAACATGCATCCAAGGTTGGGCTAACCAAACTTTACCAACTTCAGTAAAAAACAACATCCAAAAGGCAAAAATACTAGCTAAAATTGCGCTTGGCCAAGTAATGATATACCACAAGCGATACTGCATTAATTGATATTGTTTAATTAAAATATCTTGCTCAGGTTGCGATTTTTGTTTGGCTTCAGCGTGATAAACGAATAAACGAACAATGTAAAACAAACCTGCAAACCAAGTAACAACAAAAATTAAATGCAGTGATTTTATGTAGTTGTAAAGTTCCATTTCATATGTTTAAAATTTATTTTTTAGCGGTAACATATGTTATCGCCTTTTTAATCATTGGTGTTTGCAAGCAAACTTGTGTTTATGGCGATTTCATATTAATTTTGAAAAGCCCATTGGTCAATCCAACGACTCATAGTTTTTACCCAATCTTTACTATCATTTAAACATGAAATAGACAAGAAATTTTCTCCACCGTTTTCTTTGAAACTATGAGCCGCTTCCATTCCTATTTCTTCTAGTGTTTCTAAACAATCTGAAACAAAGGCTGGAGTTACAACTGCTAAGTTTTTTATCCCTTTTTGAGCCAAACCATCAATAGTAGCATCGGTGTAAGGCTGTAACCAAGGATCGCGACCTAAACGTGATTGAAAAGAAGTGCTGTATTTTCCTTCTTCTAAACCTAAAAATTCGGCTACTTGTCTTGTGGTTTCGTAACATTGATGACGGTAGCAGAATTCATGTGCTTTTGATGGAGTATTGCAACAACTTCCATCAATTTTACAATGCGATTTTGTAACATCTGATTTTCTAATATGACGCTCTGGGACACCATGATACGAAAACAATAAATAATCAGATTTAAAATTATCTAAAGCCGATTTTATAGAATTAGACAAATCTCGAACATAATCAGGTTGGTTATAGAAAGCTGGAAGAATTGTAAATTCCATATTAGGGAATTGTTTTTTACGAATTTCTTCAGCCAAAACTAAAATCGTTTCAGTAGTTGCCATCGCAAACTGAGGATACAATGGAATTAATAAAACCTCATCTACTCCTTGATCATGCAATTGTTGCAAACCAAATTCGATACTTGGATTTCCGTATCTCATGGCTAAAGAAACTGGAATACTTACTTGTTCTTGAACTTTATTTTGTAATCGTTTTGATAACACAATTAATGGTGAACCTTCTTCCCACCAAATTTTTTTATACGCTTTAGCTGATTTTTTTGGGCGAGTATTTAAAATGATTCCTTTTACTAATAAGGCTCTAAGTAAATAAGGGACATCGATAACGCGTTCGTCCATTAAAAATTCATCTAAATATTTTCTAACATCTTTTGGCTCAGGGCTGTCAGGTGAGCCTAGATTAATTAACAGAACTCCTTTTTTCATTTTCTTTTTTTTGTAAAAATAATCAATACTCTTTTTAAAGAAAGTTTTATATACGTTTTTTATCTATAATGCGATTTGTTAAATCAATATAATTGAAATTATTCAATGTTAGCATTCAAATTCATTAAATATTTTTTTGGGGTTGTGCCAAATTTTTTCTTGAAGGCAGCAATAAAATGACTACCTGTACTATAACCAATTTTCAATCCCACTTCATTTACATTATAAGAACCACTATCTAACAATTGACGTGCATAATCCATTTTGTAATCAAATAGAAACCCATAAACGGTATCGCCATAAATTTGTTTGAAACCCATTTTTAGTTTTTTCAAACTTAACCCTACTTGTTCCGATAAAACTTCTAGTGTAGGAGGCTCGGCCATATTAGCAATGATAATTTCTTTTGCTTTCTTAATTTTTAAAACATTTTCTTCATCAATTAAAAAAGGACATTGTTCTGCATTTGGGTCTTCGGAACGATTGAAATACAAACTTAATAGTTCGTATCCTTTTCCTTTGTAATATAAGTTCTTGATGAATGAATTTAGATTGTAATGAAAAATTTGGCTAAGAACAATCGCCATCGACGGACTAATATCGTTTTCTTTATAATACTTCTTGTCTTTATTTTCTTCACTTAAAAACGGAATGCTATCAGCTTCCGAAGAAAAAAGGCCATGAAATTTTTTAATTGATATAATTACTGAAATAACCCATGTTTGTGGAGCTAATTCTAAATGAATAGGCAATTCTTTTTGTGGATTATAAAACAAAAGCGACTTTTCTTCTTTCAAATCCAAAGCATAATTACCTTGATTGAAAATAAATTTACCTTTCCCCTTTAAACCAAAATGAAATTGAATAAGTCCTTGATTTACAGGTTTTTCTATTTTAATTATTTCGTTACTATCATTCTGAAAACGCAATAAAATAAATTCGTTTTCAATTTTTATTTCTTCTAATGAACCCATAGCGATATTTTTTCGTATATGAATCAAGTTAATATAGCGTTTGTTAT
>CAZCIV010000002.1:26924-33180 GCA_964498595.1 uncultured Flavobacterium sp. | reverse complement strand
AGAAGATTTTTTTTTGATTCGTAAATAAAATAATTACCTTGTACTAAATTTGTAAGAAAACAATGGAATTATTTATTTACCTATTTGCTGCACTTTTCTCGGTTTTAAACCCAATTGGAACCGTACCAATTTTCGTAGCGTTAACGGAAGGTTATACTAGTGCTGAACGAGCTAAAGTGTCTTTAATTACCAGTCTAAACGTTTTAGTTATTTTACTTATTTCGTTTTTTATTGGTCAATACGTATTGAGTTTCTTTGGAATTACGATTACAGCATTACGAATTGCCGGAGGAATTATCATCACAAGTTCAGGATTTGGATTGTTAAATGGGAATTTCAGTAAAAACAAGGGAATCAACAAAAAAGTTCAGAAAGAAGTTCAAAACAGAACTCACATTGCACTTACTCCTTTAGCAATGCCAATGTTAGCCGGACCGGGTTCCATTTCTTTATTGATTGCATTTTATCAAGAACATAATACTACATCTGAAATAATCATTTCAACAATTTCGATTGCTGTGGTTGCCACAACCATTTACTTAGTCTTAAGAAGTGCCCATTATTTAGCAAAAATGTTAGGTTCATCTGGAATTGTTGCAATTTCAAGAATTATTGGTTTCCTAACAATTGCCATTGGAATTCAGTACATAATTAGCGCTATTTTAACGATTGTAAGAGGCATTTAAAAAACTTATATAATTAAAAAATCCAAATTCTATTTGCCTTAGAATTTGGATTTTTTATTTACCAAAACCAGTAATGAATTAATTTACAAATCCAATGTTTTTACTAATCTCAATATTACCATTTCCAGATATTGATCAGTCGAAATTTTTCTAGTACTATTAGCATTTATACTTTCGATATTTTCCTTTTCTTTTTCTTTAGCAACTTTATAAGCTTCTGTTTTCTTATACTTATTAAATAATTTCCTTTTAAACCTATTTAATTGTCTATTACTAAAATCAAAACCTTTTTTTACTACTCCATTATTAAATTCAAAAAGAAGATAGTATCTATGGTAAACATAACTCCATCCTTGCTTAATATTTTCTATTTTTTCTCCATTACCGATTAAAGAAATATTAGAAAAAGTTTCCATAAAAACTTTTTTCTTGTTTTTAAAAAACTCTTTAAAAACAGATCTAGTATTCAAGTTTTCAATTAAAATAGAAACATCTGTCAAGAATAAAGAATCATTCTCAATTTTGTAAGTTAGAAAATAATACCCTGAATTAGCAGTCGTTTCAATAGCATCCGCAGGAACGTTATATCCATTATTAATCAAATAGTCACGTCCAGGATTATAACTATTCCATTCATATTCTTTTCCATTGTAAATTAAAACATCTGGTATTTGAGGTGTAGCAATAACATTTAAAGAAAAGAAAAAAAAGAGATATAGTTTATTCATCTTTTAACAATGAACTTTTTTAATTAACATCCTAAAATTATTCTTTTGGCAAGAAAATTTCTGCCATCATACAACGTGCACTTCCACCACCACAAGCTTCAATTGTATCTAAACTTGAACTTACAATAGTTACATGTTCTTCTAATTGGGCAATTTGCTTTTTCGTCAAACTTTGATGAGCTGAAGCACTCATGATTAAATATCTTCTGTCATCATTTCCTTTTACTTCTAACATATTTCCAGCGAAGTTATTCACTTGGTCTTCCGTAATAAGAATTACTTCTTTTTCATCGCCTTTTAAGCTATCTAAGACCATTTTGCGTTCTTTCTTATCATCGATACAATCTGCGCAAATAACTGCAAAAGTTTCTCCCACACACATAATTACATTCGTGTGATAAATATGTTTTCTTTCTCCATTTACGGTTTGGAACGCTTCAAAAATTACAGGAGTAAATTCGAAATCTTCACAAAATTCGATAAATAATTCTTCATCAGCTCTTGGTGATAAAGCACAATATGCTTTTCCGTTAGCTCTATCTAAAACGATACTTCCAGTTCCTTCAAGAAAAATATTATCATCTTCTGCCGAAGTGTAATCCATAATCTCATTGATTACAAAACCTTGATCTTCTAGAGTATCTAAAATATCTTCTCTTCTTTCCAAACGACGGTTTTCAGCAAACATGGGATACAAAACTATATCACCATTTTCGTGAAATGAAATCCAGTTGTTAGGAAAAATACTATCTGGAGTATCTGGGCTTAATGTATCTTCAATTACCACCACATTTAAACCTATCATTTTAAGCTTTTGCACAAAAGTATCAAACTCCTCCTGAGCTTTTGCATTAACCGATGCTGGTGTTAAATTATCCAATACCTTTTGGTAATAATTGTTCACCGCAGTTTGTTCGTTCATACGGAATGCAACCGGACGAATCATTAATATAGAATTAGTTGTTTGGTTCATGTTTTAATTTTGTTTCAGGTTTCAAGTTTCAAGTTTCAGGTTTGCAACTTGAAACAAAGTTTTTAATCTCTAATTAATGGTAAAGTTGAACATCTCAACAAACCTTCTTGTTTTGCAATTTCTGCGTATGGAATTTCTTCAACTGTAAATCCTTGTTCTCGTAACCAATTGTTTAATCTGGTGAAGTTTTTTTCGGAAACTACTACATCAGGAGCAATTGAAAAGACGTTGGAATTCATGTGATACATTTCCTCTCTTTCAATATGAAACAAATTTTCTTTTCCGAATAAATTCACTAAGAACATATAATCGGCTTCTTCACGGAAACCACTTTTGTAAATGATTCCTTTATTGGTTCCAACAGGTTGAAAACAACAATCTAAATGCAATGCATTATCACGAGGTTCAATTTTCGATTTTACTAAATCGAACTCTTTTACAATTTTATTTGGGAATAATTCTTTCAAGTAATTTACACCATGCATATTGGTTCTGGCTGTAATATAATCTTTGTAATCTGAACCTTTATAAGTTCCAACAAAAATATAATCATTCCAAGGCATTACATCTCCTCCTTCTACATGCACTTCTTCTGGTGGGCGAACTACTTTCTTAGGATCAATTTGATCAATAACGTATTGAATGGCATCCAATTCACGTTCTCTGTCTGGTAAAATATTGGCTTTGATAAAAATATCATCGATAACAAATCCGATGTCTCTGGCGAAAATTTGGTTGTAATTTTCAATAATTTGAGGTCTGAAGACTTTTACGTCGTATTTCTGAAACACTTTATTAAATGCTTCCATCTCGTTTACCATATCTGCTTCCACAGGATAGGTTCCGGCTTTAATATGCTCTAATGATTTTGGATCATAAGCTTCTTCAATAGTAGGTGTTGGACCGTTATTTAAAGCGGTTCCTAACACCACGGCCCTCAAACGAGAGGTTTCATTTTTTATATTTAATTGTAACATAATTTGGGTTTGATGGTTTTGGATGATTTGCTTATTGGCAAATATACGGAATTGAAGATTAATAAAACATTAGTTTTTAGGCATAAAAAAACCCATCAAAGATGGGTTTTAAAATTATCTATCTTTCACTTCTTTGAAAGAACGTAAAGGATAACCTGTATACACTTGTCTTGGACGACCAATTGGTTCTTTATTTACTCTCATTTCTTTCCATTGTGCAATCCAACCTGGTAAACGACCAATTGCAAATAAAACCGTAAACATTTCAACTGGAATTCCCATCGCGCGGTAGATAATTCCTGAATAGAAATCTACGTTTGGATATAAGTTTCTTGATTTGAAATATTCGTCTTCTAAAGCTACTTTTTCTAATTGTTTTGCAATATCTAATAATGGATCATCAACTCCTAACGAACTTAATACATCATCAGCTGCTTTTTTAATGATCGTTGCTCTTGGATCAAAGTTTTTGTAAACACGGTGACCGAATCCCATTAAACGGAATGGATCGTCTTTATCTTTTGCTTTTAAAACGAATTTAGCAACATCACCACCATTATCATGGATTTCTTGTAACATTTCTAAAACTGCTTGATTAGCTCCACCATGAAGCGGTCCCCAAAGTGCAGAAACTCCTGCCGAAATTGAAGCAAATAAACCAGCATGAGAAGAACCCACGATTCTTACAGTAGAAGTAGAACAGTTTTGTTCATGATCTGCATGTAAGATGAATAATTTATCTAAAGCAGCTACAACTTTTGGATCCGCTTTGTATGGTCCTGTTGGTAATTCAAACATTAAGCGCATGAAATTTTCAACATAACCTTTTGTATTATCGTAATAGTTTAACGGGAATCCCATTGTTTTTCTGTAAGTCCATGTTGCAATTACTAAGAATTTACCCATAGTTTTACAAACTGCCTCATACATTTCTTTTTCATTATGAGGATTAACGGATTTTGGATTAAATGCTGTTAAAGCACTGGTTAAAGAAGCTAAAACTCCCATTGGGTGGGCTGTTCTTGGAAAACCATCAATAATGCTTTTCATTTCTTCACTAACCAATGTATATTTACGAATATCATTTTCGAATTTTTCTAATTGTGCTGCTGTTGGAAGTTCCCCAAAAATCAATAAATAAGAAACCTCTAAGAAATCAGCTTTATCCGCTAAATCTTCGATTGAATATCCTCTGTAACGTAAAATTCCTTCTTCACCATCTAAGAAAGTAATTTCACTTGTACATGAACCTGAGTTTTTATAACCAGGGTCAATAGTAATAGCACCAGATGCACTACGCAACTTGTCTATGTCGATAGCAACCTCATTTTCAGTTCCCACAATTACTGGAAACTCATACTTTTTGCCATCAAGCTCTAATATTGCAGTTTTTGACATATTATTATAATGTGTTTTTTTGATAAATATTTATGTAATTTGCGAATTTAACAAATATTACGCAAACGTTAAAGAAAATAATCATAATTTATGGTTAAATAATATACATGAAAACCCTTTCAAAATTTAAAAATTCTGAAAGGGTTTGTATAGTTTAGATGCTGAAACGAGTTCAGCATGACAATAGCATTATTACTTTTTCACTTTAAAAGCATTTACCCCTGGAAAGTAAGCAACATCTGCCAATTCTTCTTCAATTCTTAATAATTGATTGTACTTTGCCATACGATCTGAACGTGAAGCCGAACCTGTTTTGATTTGTCCACAGTTTAAAGCAACGGCTAAATCTGCAATTGTATTGTCTTCTGTTTCTCCTGAACGGTGAGACATTACTGAGGTATATCCTGCGTTATGAGCCATGTTTACCGCTGCAATCGTTTCAGTTAAAGTACCGATTTGGTTAACTTTAATCAAAATAGAATTTGCGATGGATTGACTAATTCCGCGAGATAATCTTTCAACATTCGTTACAAATAAATCGTCTCCAACTAATTGTACTTTATCTCCGATTTTCTCAGTTAATAATTTCCAACCTTCCCAATCGTCTTCGTACATTCCGTCTTCGATAGAGATAATTGGATATTTTTCTGTTAATTCTGCCAAATAAGAAGCTTGCTCTTCAGAAGTTCTGATTTTTCCAGTTTCACCTTCAAATTTAGTATAATCGTATTTTCCGTTTACATAAAATTCTGAAGCTGCACAATCTAAAGCAATCATTACATCTTCACCAAAAGTATAACCTGCGTTAGTTACAGCTAATTTGATTGAATCTAAAGCGTCTTCTGTTCCACCCGCTAAATTTGGAGCAAATCCACCTTCATCACCTACTGCTGTAGATAAATTTCTATCGTGTAATACTTTTTTCAAGTTATGGAAAATTTCAGTTCCCATTTGCATTGCATGAGTAAAATCTTTTGCTTTTACTGGCATAATCATAAATTCTTGAAATGCAATTGGAGCATCTGAATGCGAACCCCCATTAATGATATTCATCATAGGAACTGGTAACGTATTTGCAGAAACACCACCCACATAACGATATAAAGGCATTCCTAATTCGTTAGCTGCTGCTTTTGCAACTGCTAAAGAAACACCTAAGATAGCATTAGCCCCTAAGTTAGATTTGTTTGCTGTTCCATCTAATTCAATCATCATTTTGTCGATTAAACTTTGTTCAAAAACCGACATTCCAACAACAGCTTCAGCAATTTTGGTATTTACATTTTCAACTGCTTTTAAAACACCTTTACCCATATAAGCTTTACCACCATCACGAAGTTCTACTGCTTCATGTTCACCGGTTGAAGCACCACTTGGAACAGCTGCTCTTCCTAAAATACCGTTATCTGTAACTACATCAACTTCTATTGTTGGATTTCCACGCGAATCTAAAATTTGTCTAGCGTGAACTTTGATAATTATACTCATTTTATA
>CAZCIV010000002.1:0-26914 GCA_964498595.1 uncultured Flavobacterium sp. | reverse complement strand
ATTACTTTATTGATTGATACTAGAAAAAAAATTCTTCTCTCTTTTCATTTATTATTGAATAATAACAAATTTATAATTTAAACCATAATGATTTTTAAAATCTGTAAAAACTTATAAACGATAACGTTTTAGTTGCTTGAAGATTTAATTTTATCTATAAATTGGTCGAATAAATAACTCGAATCATGTGGTCCAGGACTTGCTTCAGGGTGATATTGTACTGAGAAACAATTTTTAGATTTCATTCGCATTCCAGCTACAGTCCCGTCATTCAAATGTTCGTGCGTTAATTCAAAATCTGGATGTTTATCCAATTCTTCTCTTACGATAGCAAAACCGTGATTTTGAGATGTAATTTCGCCTTTTCCAGTAATTACATTTTTAACTGGGTGGTTGATTCCGCGGTGACCGTTAAACATTTTGTAAGTTGAAATTCCGTTAGCCAAACCAATAATTTGGTGTCCTAAACAAATTCCAAATAACGGTTTATTTTCATTAAGAATTTGACGTGCTACTTCTTGAGCAGTTTCTAACGGTTCTGGATCACCAGGTCCGTTTGATAAGAAATAACCATCAGGATTGAATGCTTTCAAATCTTCAAAAGAAGCATTGTATGGAAAAACTTTAATGTAACAATCTCTCTTAGCTAGATTTCTAAGAATATTGGTTTTGATTCCTAAATCTAGAGCTGAAATTTTATATTTTGCTGATGCTTCGCCAAAGAAATAGGGCTCATTAGTAGAAACTTTTGAAGCTAATTCTAGACCATTCATGTCTGGCACTTGTGCTAATCTTTCTTTTAATTCTTCAATTGGGGTTCCATCTGTACAAATAACAGCGTTCATTGCACCGTTATCTCTGATATAACTCACTAATGCTCTAGTGTCAACATCTGAAATTACAATAAGATTTTGTTTGCTTAAATAATCCAACAAACTCTCTGAAGCATCTTCACGAGAATAATTAAAACTGAAATTTTTACAAACCAAACCTGATATTTTAACTGAATCAGACTCAACTTCTTTTTCATTTACACCATAATTTCCAATATGTGCATTAGTAGTAACCATGATTTGTCCGAAATAAGACGGATCAGTAAAAATTTCTTGATAACCTGTCGTACCAGTATTAAAAGCGACTTCACCAAAAGTCACTCCTACAATTCCTATAGATTTTCCGTAAAAAATAGTACCATCTTTAAGAAGTAAAATGGCCTTAGAACGATTGTTGTATTTCATTGCGTTGTGTTGTTGTGGGTGCAAATTTAGTTATAAAAGTTGTGTTGTTAATTTTTTTTAATTATTAACGATATAATTAAAAATTTTCACAACATCAGTTTCTTCATTAAATGATAATTTATTTGAATTAGCATAATTCTTTATCAAATCGATTTTATCAGGAAAAAGATTAAATAAAGATTTTTTATTCAGCTTAAAATCAGCAATAACTCCATTTTGAAAAACTTTATATTCATTCTTATAAATATATCGTCTAGGGGTTAATTGAGATTGAGTTAAAGGATTGCTAACAGGTTCTTGAATAACTACTTGAAATGACTTTAAAAATTCAAAAGAATCAGAGGTAAACAATTGAAGAAAAAGCTCTTCATTTTTAACTATATATACTTTAGAGAGATATTTAACTTTATCAATGTCTTTTAAATCATATTGAAATACGGAATCTTTAGAAACTTTTGATTCTAACTTTTTCGTTAAGATATTATAATTTAAATTAAGAATATCAAAACGATTACCTTTTTTATTTATAACAGAGAATAACCCTTCCCAAGAATTAAACAAATAAGGGGAACCTGAAATAGACTTATCTTCAACTGAAGCAGGCAACCACATACCAGCCTTGTTGAAATTACCCAAATAATCAATGTTATAATCGCCTTTTTTAGATTGTTGCTGATCTTGTGAAAAAAAGGAAAATGTCACAAACAGCATTAAATACAAGAAATAATTTTTCATAATTAGAATTTTAATTTGCAAAATAAAATAAAAAAGGATAAACTATAATAGTTTATCCTTTTTTTAACATATTTAAAAATACATTATTCTGTAGCTTCAGTATTTTCAGAAGTTTCAGCAGCTGGAGCTTCAGGAGCAGTACCTTCCGCTTTTTTAGCTCTACCACGACGAGTAGTTTTCTTAACTTCTTTTTTACCACCATTGTACAATGTATTGAAATCTACCAACTCAATCATTGCCATATCAGCGTTATCTCCTAAACGGTTACCTAACTTGATGATACGAGTGTATCCTCCTGGGCGGTCACCTACTTTAGCAGCAACTTCTCTGAAAAGTTCTGTAACTGCATATTTGTTTCTTAAATAAGAAAAACAAATACGACGGTTGTGAGTAGTATCTTCTTTTGATTTTGTAACTAATGGTTCAACAAATTGTTTTAAAGCTTTAGCTTTAGCAACAGTAGTGTTGATACGCTTATGTTCGATTAAAGAACAAGCCATGTTAGCTAACATAGCAGCTCTATGTCCTTTTTGTCTACTTAAATGATTGAATTTTTTTCCGTGTCTCATGACGTCTATTATTTATCTTCATCTTGCATCAATCCTTTCGGAGCGCAAAATATGAAGCAATTATTCTTTATCTAACTTGTATTTAGTTAAATCCATTCCGAAAGTTAGATTTTTATTTGCCACTAACTCATCTAATTCAGTTAATGATTTTTTACCAAAATTACGGAACTTCATTAAGTCGTTCTTGTTGAAAGATACTAAATCACCTAATGTATCAACTTCAGCCGCTTTTAAACAATTTAATGCTCTAACAGATAAGTCCATATCAACTAATTTAGTTTTCAATAACTGTCTCATGTGAAGAGATTCTTCATCGTAAGACTCAGTTTGAGCAATTTCATCTGCCTCAAGAGTAATTCTTTCATCAGAGAACAACATAAAGTGGTGAATTAACGTCTTAGCAGCTTCAGTTAATGCATCTTTAGGATGGATAGAACCATCTGTAATGATTTCAAAAACTAATTTTTCATAATCCGTTTTTTGTTCCACACGGAAATTCTCAATAGCATATTTTACATTCTTTACAGGAGTGTAAATAGAATCTGTAAAAATAGTTCCTATTGGAGCATTTGATTTTTTGTTCTCTTCAGCAGGAACATATCCTCTACCTTTTTCGATAGAAAGTTCCATGTTGATAGCTGTTTTGCTGTCTAAATTACAGATAACTAAATCTGGATTTAAAACTTGAAAACCAGAGATGAATTTTTGAAAATCACCTGCAGTAATTTTATCTTTACCTGAAAGAGAAATAGAAACAGATTCATTATCAATATCCTCAATTTGACGTTTAAAACGTACTTGTTTAAGATTTAAGATAATTTCTGTTACATCTTCCACTACACCAGCGATTGTAGAGAACTCATGTTCTACACCTTCAATACGTACTGAAGTAATAGCATAACCTTCAAGTGAAGAAAGCAAAACTCTTCTAAGTGCATTACCAACAGTCAATCCGTAACCAGGTTCCAAAGGTCTAAATTCAAATTTACCTTCGAAATCCGTAGAATCGATCATGATAACTTTATCGGGCTTTTGAAAATTAAATATTGCCATATTTCGACTAATGTCAATTATTATTTGTTATACAACTCAACGATTAGTTGTTCTTTAATGTTTTCTGGAATTTGAAGTCTTTGAGGTACAGAAACGAAAGTACCTTCTTTAGTATCATTATTCCAAGTAATCCACTCATAAACTTGAGAAGATGCAGCTAAAGAACGGTCAATAGCTTCAAGAGATTTTGATTTTTCACGCACAGCAACTTTATCACCTGGTTTTAGGTGGTAAGAAGGTACATTAACTACTTCACCATTAACAGTGATGTGTCTGTGAGATACAATTTGACGAGCAGCTCTACGAGATGGAGCAATACCCATTCTGTAAACTACGTTATCTAAACGAGCTTCACATAATTGTAATAAGATTTCACCTGTTACTCCAGAAGCAGCAGATGCTTTTTTGAATAAGTTTCTGAATTGTTTTTCTAAAATACCATAAGTATATTTAGCTTTTTGCTTTTCCATTAACTGAACAGCATATTCAGATTTTTTACCTCTCTTTTTAGCTAAACCATGTTGCCCTGGAGGGTAATTTCTTTTTTCGAAGGCTTTATCATCTCCGAAGATTGCTTCGCCAAATTTACGAGCAATTTTTGTTTTTGGACCAGTATATCTTGCCATTTTAAAAAATTAAAAAAGGTAGGAATTATGAATTCAGGTCTATATCCTTCGATAATTTTAAACCTACCCGTGTTATACTTAAATTATACTCTTCTTCTTTTCGGAGGACGACATCCGTTGTGAGGCATTGGAGTTACATCAATGATTTCTGTAACTTCAACTCCTGAGTTATGGATTGATCTAATAGCAGATTCTCTACCATTTCCTGGACCTTTCACATAAACTTTCACTTTTTTAAGTCCAGCTTCAAGAGCTACTTTACTACAATCTTCTGCTGCCATTTGAGCTGCATAAGGAGTATTCTTTTTAGAACCTCTAAAGCCCATTTTACCAGCTGAAGACCAAGAAATTACTTCACCTTTCTTGTTTGTTAACGAGATGATGATGTTGTTAAAAGTAGCATTAATATGTGCTTCTCCCGAAGATTCAACGATAACTTTACGTTTTTTTGCTGTTGCTTTAGCCATATTATTACTTATTATTTAGTTGCTTTTTTCTTGTTAGCAACAGTTTTTCTCTTACCTTTTCTAGTTCTAGAGTTGTTTTTAGTTCTTTGACCTCTTAATGGAAGTCCAGCTCTGTGACGAATACCTCTTTGACATCCGATATCCATTAAACGTTTAATGTTTAATTGAACTTCAGAACGCAATTCACCTTCAATTTTGTAGTATGATACCGCGTCACGGATAGCTCCGATTTCGTCATCATTCCAATCTTGAACTTTCTTGTCTTCGCTCACTTGAGCTTTAGCTAAAATATCTTTAGCTCTGCTTTTACCAATACCAAAAATGTATGTTAAAGCAATGATTCCTCTTTTTTGTTTAGGTATATCTACCCCTGCAATTCTTGCCATAATTATCCTTGTCTTTGTTTAAATCTAGGATTCTTTTTGTTAATAACGTATAATCTTCCTTTTCTACGTACAATAATGCACTCGGCACTTCTCTTTTTAACTGATGCTCTTACTTTCATTTTAATAGCTTTAGTATCTATAAGTAATTCTTGCTTTAGACAAATCGTAAGGACTCATTTCAAGTTTTACCTTGTCTCCTGGTAACAACTTAATGTAATGCATACGCATTTTACCAGAAATATGAGCAATTACAACATGTCCGTTTTCTAATTCTACACGAAACATAGCATTAGATAATGCTTCAATAATTGTTCCGTCTTGTTCTATTGCTGATTGTTTTGCCATAAAAATTAAGCTACTGCTTTACGATTTTTACCACTTTTCATCAAACCATCATAGTGTTTATTCAATAAATAAGAATTTATTTGCTGAATAGTATCTATTGCAACTCCAACCATGATTAGTAAAGAAGTACCACCATAAAAATAACCCCAAGCACCTTGAACTCCAAGTAAACTTACCGCAACAGCTGGGAACACAGCTACTAAAGCAAGAAATAACGAACCTGGAAAAGTAATTAAAGACATAATTTTATCTAGGTAATCTCCAGTTTCAACACCTGGTTTAACACCTGGAATGAAACCTCCACTTCTTTTTAAATCATCTGCCATCTTATTAGTAGGCACTGTAATTGCGGTGTAAAAGTACGTAAAAATTACGATTAACAAAGCAAAAACAATATTATATACTAAACCAAATGGATCGTTGAACATTCCTGCAATAGAAAGTGCAGTATCTGATTCTTTAGCCAAACCAGAAACAGCAGCAGGAATAAACATAATAGCTTGAGCAAAAATGATCGGCATAACACCTGATGCATTTAACTTTAATGGGATAAACTGTCTGTTACCACCCATCATGTCTTCTTCAAAATCCCCAGAAACTGTACGTCTTGCATACTGTACTGGAATTTTTCTTACAGCCATTACTAATAAAATACATGCAATTATTACTAAGAACCAAAGTATTAATTCAATTACAATCATCATAACTCCACCATTTGCTTGAGAAGTTCTAGATGAAAACTCTTGAATAAAAGCTTGTGGCATTCTTGCAATAATACCTACCATTATCAATAAAGAGATACCATTACCAATACCTTTATCAGTAATTTTTTCTCCTAACCACATTGCAAAAATAGTTCCAGTTACTAAGATAAGAACTGAAGAGTAAATGAAAGTTGGCCCAGTTAACATAAATGCTTCACCTGGTAATGTTCTGTACAAGTTATAGATATAACCTGGACCTTGAACTAAAGTAATTAAGATTGTTAACCATCTTGTAATTTGGTTAATTTTCTTTCTACCACTTTCACCGTCTTTTTGTAATTTTTGTAAATATGGTACCGCAATTCCCATTAATTGAACTACGATAGAAGCTGATATGTAAGGCATGATACCTAATGCAAATACAGAAGCTTGCGAAAACGCACCTCCTGTAAATACATTGATTAACCATCCGATACCTTCATCAGTTTGGTTTGTAAGATTTGTTAATTTAGTAGCATCAATCCCCGGAAGGGTTACTTGTGCACCAAAACGGTACACTAATAATAATCCAAGAGTTAATAAAATACGATTTTTTAACTCTTCGATTTTCCAAACGTTGATGAATGAATCTATAAATTTCTTCATTTTACTAAAGGATTATAAAGTTACAGCTTCTCCACCAGCAGCCTCGATAGCCGCTTTTGCAGATGCAGTAAATTTGTGAGCACTTACTTTAAGTTTTGTTTTTAGCTCACCTCTTCCTAAAATCTTTACTAAGCTATTTTTTGTAGCTAAACGAGTATCTACAAATACAGAAAAATCAACTGTATCAGTTACTACACCGTTATCTACTAATAATTGTAACGAATCAAGATTAATACCTTGATATTCTACTCTATTGATGTTCTTGAAACCAAACTTAGGAACACGTCTTTGAAGTGGCATTTGACCTCCTTCAAAACCAATTTTCTTAGAGTATCCAGAACGAGACTTAGCTCCTTTGTGACCACGTGCAGCAGTACCACCTTTACCAGAACCTTCTCCTCTACCTACTCTTTTATTTTGGTTGTGAACTGAACCTTCAGCTGGTTGTAAGTTACTTAAATTCATAACTGTATAGTGTTATTTAGTTTCTTCAACAGAAACTAAGTGTTTAACTTTATTTACCATTCCAAGGATAGCAGGATTTGCATCATGCTCAACAACTTGTCCCATTTTACGAAGACCTAAAGCTTCCAAAGTTCTCTTTTGATCAAGAGGACAATTGATTTTACTTCTTACTTGTTTTACTTTTAATTTTGCCATGATTTCCTGTTAATTAACCTTTGAATACTTTTTCTAAAGATACTCCTCTTTGTTTAGCCACAGTAGCAGCACTTCTCATTTGTAATAAAGCATCAAAAGTTGCTTTTACCACATTGTGAGGGTTAGATGAACCTTGCGATTTAGATAATACATCGTGAACACCTACAGACTCCAATACCGCACGAACAGCACCACCAGCAATAACTCCAGTACCGTGAGAAGCAGGCATTAAGAATACTCTAGCACCACCAAATTTACCTTTTTGCTCATGAGGAACAGATTGTCCTTGAAGAGGAATTCTAACTAAGTTTTTCTTAGCATCTTCCACCGCTTTAGCGATTGCTTCAGAAACATCTTTAGATTTTCCTAATCCATGACCCACTACTCCGTTTTCATCACCAACTACTACGATAGCAGAGAAACCAAATGCTCTACCTCCTTTAGTAACTTTAGTAACACGATTTACACTCACCAAACGATCTTTTAATTCAAGACCTCCTGGTTTTACAATCTCTACGTTTTTATAATTATGATACATAATTTCTTAGAATTTAAGTCCAGCTTCTCTAGCTCCTTCAGCTAATGATTTCACACGTCCATGGTATAAATACCCACCTCTATCAAAAGAGATTGTAGTGATACCTGCTTTAAGAGCTTTTTCAGCAACTAATTTACCAACTGCTTTTGCAGTTTCAACAGCAGTTCCTTGTGCAACATCTTTATCTCTTGATGAAGCTGCTACTAAAGTAGTACCGTTTACATCATCTATGATTTGAGCATAGATTTCTTTATTACTTCTGAATACAGAAAGTCTTGGTTGAGCAGCAGTTCCGCTTACAATCTTTCTGATTCTGAACTTAATTCTTTGTCTTCTTTCAGATTTTGTTAATGACATAGTCTTAATTTTTAAGCTGATTTACCTGCTTTTCTTCTTAGTTCTTCTCCTACAAACTTAACTCCTTTTCCTTTATATGGCTCAGGTTTGCGGAAACCTCTGATCTTCGCAGCTACTTGACCTAATAATTGTTTGTCGAATGAAGATAATTTCACTATCGGATTTTTACCTTTTTCTGATACTGTTTCAACAGTAACTTCTTTTACAACTTCTAGAACGATGTTGTGAGAGAATCCTAAAGCTAAATCAAGTTTTTGACCTTGATTAGAAGCTCTATATCCAACTCCTACTAATTCTAACTCTTTTGTAAAACCTTCAGAAACACCAACAATCATATTGTTGATTAATGCACGATAAAGTCCGTGTTTCGCTCTCTCAGTTTTGTAATCAGATGAACGTTCAACGATAACTTGGTTATCTTCGATTTTAACGGTTACATCAGAAAATTCTTGAGTAAGCTCGCCTAATTTTCCTTTTACTGTAATTACAGCATCTTTAACTTCTACAGTTACTCCAGCTGGAATTGCAATTGGATTTTTACCTATTCTTGACATTGTCTCGTCTTTTTATTAATATACGTAACAAATTACCTCTCCACCAACATTTAATTGCTTAGCTTGTTTTCCTGTCATCAATCCTTTTGATGTAGAAACAATAGCAATACCTAAACCATTCAAGATTCTTGGTAAGTCTGATGAACCAGCATATTTACGTAAACCTGGTTTACTAATTCTTTGGATATCTTTGATTACAGACTCTTTCGTGTCTTTATCATATTTAAGTGCAATTTTGATTGTACCTTGAACAGTAGAATCATCAAATTTGTAACTTAAGATATATCCTTGATCGAATAAAATCTTTGTGATTTCTTTCTTCATATTAGAAGCAGGAATTTCAACCACTTTGTGGTTGGCTCTTACTGCATTTCTAACACGCGTTAGATAATCGGCAATTGGATCTGTATACATATGTATAGATTTGCGGTTATGGTTTTCAATCCGCCCTCAGCGGATTGAACCTTTAACCAATTAAACTTATTTTTTGGATTGCAAAAGTAATAACTTTTTTTGGAATTACCAAGATGCTTTTTTAACACCTGGAATTAATCCTTGATTTGCCATTTCACGGAATGTTACACGAGAAATACCAAACTGACGCATATACCCTCTTGGTCTACCTGTTAATTTACAACGATTGTGTACTCTAACTGGACAAGAATTTTTTGGTAATTTTTGTAAACCTTCGAAATCACCAGCTTCTTTTAAAGCTTTTCTTTTCTCAGCATACTTTTCTACTAATGCAATTCTTTTCACCTCACGGGCTTTCATTGATTCTTTAGCCATGTCTTAATTCTTTTTAAAAGGTAATCCTAATTCCGCTAATAATGCTTTTGCTTCTTTGTCTGTTTCAGCAGAAGTTACAAAAGTAATATCAAAACCAGCAATTTTATTTACTTTATCAATATCAATTTCTGGGAAAATGATTTGTTCTAACACTCCTAAATTGTAGTTTCCTCTACCATCAAATCCAGTTGATTTGATTCCGTTGAAGTCTCTTACACGTGGTAAAGATGAAGTAATCAATCTATCTAAGAATTCATACATTCTTTCTCCACGTAAAGTTACTTTAGCACCAATTGGCATACCTTTTCTTAATTTGAAAGACGCAACGTCTTTTTTAGAAATAGTAGCAACTGCTTTTTGCCCAGTAATTTTTGTTAATTCTTCAACAGCGTAATCTACTAATTTTTTATCAGATACAGCTGCACCAACTCCACGGCTTACAACAATTTTCTCAAGTTTAGGAACTTGCATTACATTTTTGTAACCGAACTCTTCTGTAAGAGCAGCAATAACTCTACTCTTATATTCTTCTTTTAGTCTAGGAATATATGCCATAACTATAGTACTTGATTAGATTTTTTTGAAAATCTCACTTTCTTGTCTCCTTCTTGTTTGAAACCAACTTTAGTTACTTCTTTTGACTTTGGGTCAATTAAAGACAAGTTAGACACATGAATAGGAGCTTCTTTCTTAACGATTCCTCCTTGAGGGTTTTTAGCACTTGGTTTTGTATGTTTAGAAACCATGTTAACTCCTTCAACAACCGCTTTGTTTTTCTCACGAAGAACTCTAAGAACTTTACCTTCAGAACCTTTGTGGTCTCCAGCAATAACTCTTACGATATCTCCTGATTTAATTTTTAGCTTTATCATTTGTATAAGAATTAAAGCACTTCAGGTGCTAATGATACAATTTTCATGAATTGTTTTTCACGAAGTTCTCTGGCAACCGGACCAAAAACACGAGTTCCTCTCATTTCTCCTGCAGCGTTTAACAATACACATGCGTTATCGTCAAAACGGATGTAAGATCCATCAGCTCTTCTCACTTCTTTTTTGGTACGTACAACTACTGCAGTTGATACCGCTCCTTTTTTAACGTTTCCGTTTGGAGTTGCATCTTTAATTGAAACTACAATTTTGTCACCAACAGAGGCATAACGACGTTTCGTTCCTCCTAAAACACGGATCGTAAGAACTTCTTTCGCTCCTGTGTTATCTGCTACTTTTAATCTTGACTCTTGTTGTACCATAATTACTTCGCTCTTTCAATGATTTCAACTAATCTCCAACATTTAGATTTACTTAATGGACGTGTCTCCATAATTCTTACAGTATCTCCAATGTTACAATCGTTTGTTTCGTCGTGTGCAACATATTTCTTAGTTTTCAACACGAACTTACCGTATAATGGGTGTTTCACTTTTGTAGTTTGTGACACAACAATAGATTTCTCCATTTTGTTTGAAGTCACAACACCAATTCTCTCTTTTCTTAAATTTCTTTTTTCCATCTTTCAGCTAGTGTACAATTATTGTAACTCTCTTTTAGTTAACTCTGTGTGTAATCTCGCAACTGATCTTCTTAAAGTTCTTAACTGAAGAGGATTTTGAATTGGAGATATTGCATGAGCATTTTTTAGGTCGGTATACGTTTTCTTTAACTGACTAAGTTGTTCTTGTAACTCAGCTGCAGATAGATTTTTAATTTCTGATTGTTTCATAATAAATTTTGATTATGCTTCGAAATCTCTAGCAACGATAAACTTAGTTTTAACAGGAAGTTTTTGAGCTGCTAAGCGTAAAGCTTCTTTAGCAACAGATAGAGGCACTCCTCCAACTTCAAACATAATTTTACCAGGTTTAACAACTGCAGCCCAATATTCAACTGCACCTTTACCTTTACCCATACGTACTTCTAATGGTTTCTTTGTAATAGGCTTATCTGGAAATATTTTGATCCATAATTGACCCTCTCTCTTCATGAAACGTGTTGCTGCGATACGAGCTGCTTCAATTTGACGAGAAGTAATAAATGCAGAATCTAAAGATTTGATACCAAACATTCCGTTAGAAAGCTCGTGTCCTCTTTGAGAAACGCCTTTCATTCTACCTTTCTGTACCTTACGGTATTTTGTTCTTTTAGGCTGTAACATTTTTCTTTAGTTTAAATAATTACTTTCTTTTGCGTGCGTTTGGTTTACCGTCTCTTTTTGGAGCAGATGATCCTGATGATTTAGACTGTTTTTTGTCCATACCAACTAACGGAGAAAGATCTCTTTTTCCATAAACCTCACCTTTCATTATCCATACTTTGATACCCATTCTACCATAAGTAGTATGTGCTTCAGCTAATGAATAATCAATATCAGCTCTGAAAGTTGACAAAGGAATTCTACCTTCTTTAAAGTGTTCAGAACGCGCCATTTCAGCACCGTTTAAACGACCAGAAATCATAACTTTAATACCTTCAGCATTCATTCTCATTGCAGCCGCAATAGCCATTTTAATAGCTCTTCTGTAAGAGATTCTGCTTTCGATTTGACGAGCGATAGAAGTTGCTACTAAGTAAGCATCTAACTCAGGTCTTTTGATTTCAAAGATGTTGATTTGAACTTCTTTGTCAGTAATTTTCTTAAGTTCTTCTTTTAACTTGTCTACCTCTTGACCACCTTTTCCGATAATGATACCAGGTCTAGCAGTAGTGATAGTAACGGTTACAAGTTTTAAAGTTCTCTCGATAATTATTTTAGACACACTAGCTTTAGATAAACGTGCATGGATGTATTTACGGATTTTAGCATCTTCAGCGATTTTATCACCGTAATCATTTCCTCCATACCAGTTTGAGTCCCATCCTCTGATGATACCAAGTCTATTTCCGATTGGATTTGTCTTTTGTCCCATACTGTTTATTAATTGCTTTGTGTGTTATTATTTGATCCTAACACGATTGTTACGTGGTTAGAACGCTTTCTAATTCTGTGTGCACGACCTTGTGGAGCTGGACGAAGTCTTTTTAACATCATTCCACCATCTACAGTAATCGTTTTTACAAATAAGCCAGCTTCTTCTAAATTAGCATCAGCATTTTTTTGCTGATAGTTATTAATTGCTGATAACAACAATTTCTCTAATTTTCTTGAAGCTTCTTTTTGACTAAATCTTAATATATTAAGAGCCATTTCTACTTTCTGACCTCTAACTAAATCTGCAACTAAACGCATTTTTCTAGGTGAAGTAGGGCAGTTATTTAATTTAGCGAAAGCCACTTGTGCTTTAGCCTCTTTAGTCTGCTCTGCTCTTTCTCTTTTACGAACTCCCATAGCTTCCTATTATTTTTTACCTTTATTTTTAGCCCCAGCATGACCTCTAAAAGATCTTGTTGGTGAAAACTCTCCTAATTTGTGTCCTACCATGTTCTCAGTAACATATACTGGAACAAATTGACGACCATTGTGAACTGCGATAGTTTGCCCAACAAAATCTGGAGTAATCATAGATGCTCTAGACCAAGTCTTTACAACACCTTTGTTACCACCTGCGATATTTTCTTGAACTTTCTTCTCTAATTTATAGTGAACGAATGGTCCTTTTTTTAATGAACGTGCCATGTCTATCTAATTATTTCTTTCTACGTTCTACAATATACTTATTACTCGGGTTAACTTTAGAACGAGTTCTATAACCTTTAGCAGGTAAACCTTTTCTTGAACGTGGGTGACCTCCTGAAGAACGTCCTTCACCACCTCCCATTGGGTGATCAACTGGGTTCATTGCTACTGGTCTTGTTCTTGGTCTTCTACCTAACCATCTTGATCTACCAGCTTTACCTGATACGATTAATTGGTGGTCTGAGTTAGAAACTGCTCCGATTGTAGCCATACAAGTTAACAAGATTAATCTTGTTTCTCCAGAAGGCATTTTAATTGTTGCATATTTTCCATCTCTTGCCATTAACTGAGCGAAAGTTCCTGCTGAACGAGCGATTACAGCTCCTTGACCTGGTCTTAATTCGATACACGAAATAACAGTTCCTAGAGGAATTTTACTTAAAGGCATTGCATTTCCAATTTCTGGAGATGCTTCTTCACCTGAAACTACAGTTTGTCCAACTTGCATTCCATTTTGAGCAATAACATAAGTTTTAGCTCCATCAGCATAAACTAATAATGAAATAAAAGCTGAACGGTTTGGATCATACTCGATAGTTTTTACTGTAGCTGGAATTCCAGTTTTAGTTCTTTTAAAATCGATAATACGATACTTTTGTTTGTGACCACCGCCTGTGTAACGCATGGTCATCTTTCCTTGACTATTTCTACCTCCTGAGTTTTTTTTCGGTGCGATTAATGAACGCTCCGGCTTATCAGTTGTAATAGTGTCAAAGCTATTAACAACTCTAAAACGCTGACCCGGGGTAATAGGTTTTAATTTTCTAACTGACATTTTCTATTAGATATTAGTATAAAAATCTATTGTTTCTCCCTCTTGAACTTGAACAACTGCTTTTTTGTAAGCATTTGTTTTGCCACTGATTAAACCACTTTTGGTATATTTAACACTTCTATCAGCTCTGTAGTTCATTGTATTAACTGCAACCACATTCACACCATAAGCTGCTTCAATAGCATTTTTGATTTGAATTTTATTTGCATTTTTAGCAACTACAAAACCAAAACGGTTAAAAACTTCACCATCTTTAGTTATTTTTTCAGTTATAATAGGCTTAATTATGATACTCATAATCTTATTATTTACTTAAATTAGCTTCAATTCCGTCTACTGCACCCTCTAAAAGAACTAAACTTTTTGCATTTAAAATTGCATAAGTACTTAATTCTGAAGTAGTTACAACGCTAGACGCTTTTAAATTGCGTGACGACAAATATACATTTTTATTTGTATCACCCAACACAAATAATGATTTTTTGTTCTCTAACCCTAAAGCTTTCAATACGTTAATGAAATTTTTAGTGCTTGGTGTATCAAATGTAAAATCTTCAACCACTACCAAATTAGATTCATTTACTTTTAAAGATAAAGCTGATTTACGAGCTAATCTTTTTAAGTTTTTGTTTAATTTGAAAGAATAACTTCTTGGTCTAGGTCCAAAAATAGTACCTCCACCTTTGAAAACTGGACTCTTTGCAGATCCTGCACGAGCCGTACCAGTTCCTTTTTGTTTTTTGATTTTACGAGTACTTCCTGCAACCTCAGCTCTTTCTTTAGCTTTGTGAGTACCTTGTCTTTGATTAGCCAAATATTGTTTTACATCTAAGTAAACCGCATGTTTGTTTGGCTCAATTGCGAAAACTGAATCAGAAAGTTGAACTTTTCTTCCAGTTTCTTTTCCGTTGATATCTAAAACTTTTACTTCCATTACTTCTGAACGATTACATATGAGTTTTTGTGTCCAGGAATCGCTCCTTTAACTAAAAGCAAGTTCTTTTCAGCAACTACTTTTAAAACTCTAAGGTTTTGTACTGTTACATTATCTCCTCCCATTCTACCTGCCATACGCATTCCTTTGAATACTCTTGACGGATAAGATGAAGCTCCAACAGAACCCGGTGCTCTTAAACGGTTATGTTGACCGTGAGTTGACTGACCAACTCCACCAAAACCATGACGTTTAACAACCCCTTGGAATCCTTTTCCTTTAGAAACTCCAACAACATCAACAAATTCACCTTCAGCGAATAAGTCAACAGCGATTACATCGCCTAATTTGTACTCCGTTTCAAAACCTTTGAATTCAACTACTTTCTTTTTCGCAACTGTTCCAGCTTTCTTAAAGTGACCTAACTCAGCTTTAATTGAATGCTTTTCAGTTTTGTCATCGAAACCTAATTGGATAGCTTCATAGCCATCTACTTCTTTGGTTCTGACTTGGGTAACAACGCATGGACCACACTCGATTACAGTACAAGGAATATTTTTCCCGTTCTCATCAAAGATGCTAGTCATGCCAATTTTTCTTCCGATTAACCCAGACATATTAAACTAATTATTAATTAAACTCTTATTTATAATACAAATAGTATATGCACACTACTCATTTTGAGGGTGCAAATATATAAATTATTTTTTAATTATCGCAAAAATAAATAGTTAAGTAAAATTTCCTTAAAAAAAGGACTTTTTACCTACTAAAAATGATAAGAAAAAAACCGTAATGCATTCACATTAACGGTTTTTTATAGTAATCATTGCTTTTTTGCAATGGTGTTTATCACACTTTAATTTCTACTTCAACTCCTGAAGGTAACTCTAATTTCATTAAAGCATCGATAGTTTTAGAAGAAGAACTGTAGATATCTAACAATCTCTTATAAGAACTTAATTCGAATTGCTCTCTTGATTTTTTGTTAACGTGTGGAGAACGTAATACAGTAAAAATCTTTTTGTGAGTAGGTAATGGAATTGGACCCGTTACCACAGCACCTGTACTTTTTACAGTCTTAACGATTTTCTCAGCAGACTTATCCACTAAGTTATGATCGTATGATTTTAATTTTATTCTGATTTTTTGACTCATCTCTTTAAAAATTAAGCGTTACCTTTTGCTTTTTTGATTACAGCTTCTGAAATGTTTGAAGGTGTTTCTTCATAGTGAGAGAACTCCATAGTAGATGTAGCTCTACCAGAAGATAATGTTCTTAATGTAGTAACATATCCAAACATTTCTGATAAAGGAACATTAGCTTTGATAGTTTTAGCACCATTTCTGTCACCCATATCATTTACTTGACCTCTACGACGGTTCAAGTCACCTACGATATCCCCCATGTTTTCTTCTGGAGTAATAACTTCGATTTTCATGATTGGTTCAAGAATAACAGCTCCTGCAGCTTTTGCTACTTCTTTATAACCCATTTTAGCTGCTAATTCGAATGACAACGCATCAGAATCCACAGGGTGAAACGAACCATCTAATAAAGTAACTTTTAAACTGTCTACAGCATAACCAGCTAAAGGACCTTGCTTCATTGCTTCTCTGAATCCTTTTTCTACAGCAGGAATATATTCTTTTGGCACGTTACCACCTTTAACCTCATTAACAAACTGTAAGCCCATAGGAGCTTTACCGTCTACTAAATCAGCAGGCTCTAAACGGAAAACGATATCTCCAAATTTACCACGACCTCCAGATTGCTTTTTATAAACCTCTCTATGTTGAGCCGCTTTAGTGAACGCTTCTTTATATTCTACTTGTGGCTCACCTTGGTTAACCTCAACTTTGAACTCACGTTTCATACGATCGATCAAGATATCTAAGTGAAGCTCACCCATACCAGAAATAATCGTTTGACCAGAAGCCTCATCAGTCTTAACTGTAAATGTTGGATCTTCTTCAGCTAATTTTGCTAAAGCCATACCCATTTTATCAACGTCAGCTTTAGTTTTTGGCTCAATAGCAATACCAATTACCGGATCAGGGAATTTCATAGACTCAAGAATAATTGGGTGTTTTTCATCACACATTGTATCTCCAGTCTTGATATCTTTAAATCCTACAGCAGCCCCAATATCTCCAGCCTCAATGAATTCGATTGGATTTTGTTTGTTAGCATGCATTTGGTAGATACGAGAAATTCTTTCTTTGTTTCCAGAACGCGTATTCAAAATGTATGAACCTGCATCTAAACGACCTGAATAAGCACGGAAGAAAGCTAAACGACCAACATAAGGGTCAGTAGCAATTTTAAATGCTAAAGCAGCAAACGGCTCTTTTACATCAGGACGACGAACAACTTTTCTTTGATCTTCTTCTAATAAATCTTTATCATCAGGGTGAATTCCTTCGATACCTTCTTTATCTAATGGAGATGGCAAATACTTACAAACTGCATCTAACATGAATTGAACCCCTTTGTTTTTGAATGAAGATCCACACAACATAGGAATGATAGCCATATCAATTGTAGCAGCACGTAAAGCATTGTTAATTTCTTCCTCAGTAATTGAGTTTTCATCTTCCATATACTTTTCTAATAGGTTCTCATCGTAAGTAGCAATCTCTTCAATTAAAATTGAACGATACTCTTTTACTTCAGCAACCATATCAGCTGGAATATCAACAACATCAAAAGTAGCCCCTTGAGTTTCATCATGCCATACAATAGCCTGATTTTTAACTAAATCAACTACACCTTTGAAATCTTGTTCTTCACCTATCGGCAAAGTAATTGCAACCGCATTAGATTTCAACATATCTTTAACTTGTTGACAAACTGACAAGAAGTTAGAACCTTGACGGTCCATTTTGTTTACGAATCCCATACGAGGAACTCTATATTGATCAGCTAATCTCCAGTTAGTTTCAGACTGTGGCTCAACACCATCAACCGCACTAAACAAGAACACTAAACCATCTAATACACGTAACGAACGGTTTACCTCAACCGTAAAGTCAACGTGACCAGGAGTATCAATAATATTAAAGTGGTACGCCTTAGATTCTGGAATAGTTTTTCCTTGAACCGTTGGGAAGTTCCACTCACAAGTTGTAGCTGCAGAAGTAATTGTAATACCTCTTTCCGCTTCTTGCTCCATCCAGTCCATTGTAGAAGCACCATCGTGAACTTCTCCAATTTTATGTGTTTTACCTGTATAGAATAAGATACGCTCAGTTGTTGTTGTTTTACCAGCATCAATGTGAGCCGCAATACCTATATTTCTTGTATATTTTAAATCTCTAGCCATTTCTTTATGAATTAAAATCTAAAGTGAGAGAATGCTTTGTTAGCTTCTGCCATTTTGTGAGTATCCATTCTTTTCTTAACAGCAGCACCTTCTTCTTTAGCAGCAGCTAAAATTTCAGACGCTAACTTTGCAGCCATCGATTTTTCATTTCGTCTTCTTGCATACAAAATCATCCATTTGATAGCGTAAGAAATTTTTCTATCTGGACGAATTGGCATTGGAATTTGAAATGTAGCTCCACCAACACGACGAGAACGAACCTCTACGTGTGGCATTACATTTGTTAATGCATCTTTCCAAATTTCTAATGCAGATTTTTCTGCATCTTGCTTTTTGTTTTCTACGATTTCTAATGCATCATAGAACACTTTAAAAGCAGTTGATTTTTTACCATCCCACATTAAGTTGTTCACAAAACGTGTAACTAACTGATCGTTAAATTTTGGATCTGGTAAAAGAGGTCTTTTTTTGGCCTGTCTTTTTCTCATGTCTTTTATTTAAAAGATTTTAAATTACTTTTTCTTTCCAGCTGCAGCAGGTGCTTGTCCTGGTTTTGGACGTTTAGCTCCATACTTAGATCTACGTTGTGTTCTTCCTGCAACACCCGCAGTATCTAATGCTCCACGTACGATGTGGTAACGTACTCCTGGTAAATCTTTTACTCTTCCACCTCTAACTAATACTATCGAGTGCTCTTGTAGATTGTGACCTTCTCCAGGAATGTATGCATTCACCTCGTTTCCGTTTGTTAAACGAACCCTAGCCACCTTTCTCATTGCTGAGTTTGGTTTCTTAGGAGTTGTTGTGTAAACACGAGTACACACACCTCTTCTTTGAGGACAAGAATCTAAAGCAGCCGATTTACTCTTCTTAGTTATTTGGGTTCTCCCTGTTCTTACTAATTGTTGAATTGTTGGCATAATTAAATACTAAAAATTTTTAATGTTTAAAATTCCCGCTTTTTACGGGGTTGCAAATGTAGGAATTATTTTTTACTTTCCAAATCATAATTTATTAATTTTCAATACAATTATATTTTGCAGTATTTTGACTGGTATTGAGTTACAAAACCAATCAACAAAAATAAAAACGAAATACAACGCTAGATTCCAAAACAAGTTTAGAATAGCAAAGTGGATATAAAATTTATTTTGCTTTTTTTCGTTTCTTTACAGCTATGAAATCTATTTTTCTTTTTATCGTTTGTTTATGCTTCCAATTTTCATTGGGGCAAAACTTCTATTTAAAAGTAGAAGGAACTTCTGAAAGAGAAAACAGCATCATTGATAGCTTACAATACGTTTCCAAGCACACTTCAGTAGCACTAATACTTGAGGAGCAAAAACGTTTTGAAAGTAAAATAACAAATCAAGGCTTTTTTGATTGGTTACTTTTAGAACAAAATAAAGTCAATGATAGTAGTTTTGTTTTTAAATACAGTTTAGGAAATGCTCAAAAAAACAACACTATATATATAGGTAAACTTTCTGCTGAAGAAAAATCGTTATTACAATTAGAAAAAGACACTTTAATTATAACAACTAGTGAAGTAGAAAATTTCATGAAAAGCAAAGTAGCTTTATTAGAAAAGAAAGGGTATTCGCTTGCCAACTTACAGTTAGTCAATCAGCGAAGAATTGAAAATAATTTAATTTCCGATTTACAAGTAAAACTCAATGCTAAAAGAAATATTACCGATTTAGTCATTGTAGGTTACGATAAATTTCCAGCAGGAATTAAAAAAGCAATTACCAAAAAAGCAAAAAAAGCAACTTTCAATCAAGACAATTTAAAACAGATTAACGATACTTTTGACAAGTTGCAATTTGTGAATCAAATCAAATATCCTGAAATTTTATTTACCACCGATTCCACCAAGATTTTCGTTTACATTGAAAAATCGAAACCGAATAAATTTGATGGTTTCATTGGGTTTTCGAACGACGATCAAAGCAAATTAACTTTTAATGGCTATTTAGATTTGCAATTGCAAAACATTTTAAACACCGGTGAAAAATTTAATTTGTACTGGAAAAACGACGGCAACAAACAAACTTCGTTTAACATTGGAACCGAATTACCATATATCTTTAAAAGTCCGATTGGAATTAAAGCCAATTTGAGGATTTTCAAACAAGATTCCACTTTTCAGAATACTGTGACCGATTTGAATTTGGGTTACTATTTCGCCTACAACACGAAAGCTTTTGTTGGCTACCAAAAAACTACTTCTGTTGATATTCAAAATACCAATTCATTTAGCTTGAATGATTTTACCAACACCTTTTTAACTTCAAGTTTTGAACATCTTGAATTGAATCCCGATAGTTTTGTTTTCCCTGAAAAAGCAAAAGTTTTTGTGAAATTTGGAACTGGAAATCGAACAATTGCATCCCAAAAAACAAGCCAGTTTTTTACACAATTAGATATGAATTACAATTTTAATCTAAATCAAAAAAACAGCATTTACTTAAGAAATCAAACTTTTTATTTACAAAGTAATGATTATGTAATAAACGAACTTTTCCGATTTGGAGGAATCAATTCGATTAGAGGTTTTAATGAAAATAGTTTGCAAGCCAATGCTTACTCCGGAATTATTGCCGAATATCGTTATTTAGTTGCTACTAATTTATACTTACATTCCATTACTGATTTCGGCTATTTCCAAGACAAAACTGCTAACATTGAAGATCGTTTATTAGGTTTGGGGTTCGGATTTGGATTATTTACCAAAAATGGATTGTTCAATTTAGTTTATGCTAATGGTAGTACGAGCAACCAAGCCATAAAACTTTCGAATTCTATTGTGCACATTAGTTTTAAAACGAATTTCTAATTCACTAAATTAGAAACACTCCAAAAATCAAACTAAAATCCTATCTTTGCCCCATGGAAAAAGACAACCAAATATTCGGGATTAGAGCAATAATTGAAGCAATTAACGCTAAAAAGGAAATTGATAAAGTATTCGTTCAAAAAGATGCGCAAGGCGACTTGATGCAGGATTTGATGAAAACAATGAAAAGAAATAACATCAACTTTTCCTATGTTCCTGTTGAAAAACTAAACCGATTAACTCCAAATAATCACCAAGGTGCGGTGGCAACCATTGCTCCTATTTCTTTTGTTGCATTAGAAACTATGGTGGAAAGTGTTATTGAAAGTGGTAAAAAACCTTTATTCCTAATTTTAGATCAATTATCTGATGCGCGCAACTTTGGTGCTATCATCAGAACTGCAGAATGTACAGGTGTTGACGGAATCATTATCCAAAAACAAGGTTCGGCTCCTGTGAATGGCGATACGGTTAAAACTTCAGCTGGCGCGGTTTTTAATGTACCAATTTGTAAAGTAGATCACATTAAAGATGCTATTTTCTATTTGCAAGGTAGCGGAATTAAAACCGTTGCCGCAACTGAAAAAACAGACCAACACATTTACGACATCAACTTCAACGAAGGCGTTGCCATTATTATGGGTAGCGAAGACAGAGGTGTTAACCCTTCAGTATTGAAAATTGTAGATGAAAAAGCAAAATTACCTATGTTTGGAACTATCGAATCCTTAAATGTTTCTGTAGCTTGTGGTGCTTTTTTGTATGAGGCTTTGAGACAGAGAATGTAGTTATTAAAAAATGATTTTATCTAATTAACAAATAGCAAAATGAAGATACCACTTTTACTTTTGTTTTCAATTCTAATAACATCATGTTCTTCCTTTTCAAATTTTTCCAAGAATACAAAAATCGGGAAAGACAAAGAAAACAGAACCATAGTTTATAATTCTGAACTTAACTTTCAATCTTTAACTTTTGGAGATTTTAAATTTGCTTTAAGCAAAAAGGAGTTTAATTTGTTAAATCAAAATTCAAGTCCAGAATTTAATAACATTCTCTTTTATGCACAGACAGATGACGTTTCATACGAATACTATATTCTCCTGAACCATAAAAAAGTTAAAAAGAATGATAAGTTTATCTATCATGACACCATAATTGGAAAATCAAAATTCATTCTTGCTATTTCGAAAGATGCTCCAATCTCTGATATTAATTTTATAAAAAATAAAATATCAGAAGTTACTGAATAACTCATTTCTTCCCACCCAAAAACTCATATACCACTCTAATTGAAGAAGTAAAATACTCTTTTACCACTTCTTCAGGTTTTGGAGGCGGATTAAAATTTCCTTTTTCGTCGAAGTTTTTCATAAACGGGTCGAGTTCAGGATTGAAATCGGGTTTTTCCCATTCGTAGAAAATCGGTTTTGAAAATTGAGGTGTTTTTAGAACTAAAGCTAAGGCTAATCCCACAAGAAATCCTGCTAAATGGCCTTCCCACGAAATGCCTTCTTTTACATTGGGAAACATATACCAAACACTTCCACCGTATAAAATTACAATGGTGAAAGATAAAGCTACCAATCGGTAATATTTGGTAAAAATGCCTTTGAAGAAGATAAAACTCACCAAAGCATAGATTAATCCGCTGGCGCCAATGTGGTAACTTGGTCTTCCCAACAACCAAGTTCCTAATCCTGAAAAGAGAATTCCTAAAAACAAAACTATAAACGATTGTTCTTTGTAGAAATATCTCAAAATAGGCAACAAGACCAATAACGCGATGGAATTATTCGTCAAATGTTCAATATCTCCATGCAAAAATGGACTAAATAGAATTCCTTTTAATCCATACACTTCTCTTGGATAAATTCCAAAATGCGACAAATTATGTTGAAATTGTAATTCGTACCAAAAAACCAACCATAGTGTTAATACAAAAAATAACGGCAATAAAATGACCGCTTTTGTAAACTGAAAAGGATTATCGTGCTGTTTTTCCATATTTGAATGAATTCAAAGATAAAGCCAAAAATATTTCTACGCACATTTGTCATAAAATTGTAATTTTACAACATGAATCAACCATTAGCCGAACGCATTCGCCCACAACAATTATCGGATTACATCAGCCAATTGCATTTAGTTGGACCTGAGGGTTCTTTAACGCAACAAATTGCCAAAGGATTAATTCCAAGTTTGATTTTATGGGGACCACCAGGAACCGGAAAAACCACTTTGGCACAAATCATGGCACAAGAAAGCAAACGTCCGTTTTACCAGCTAAGTGCGATACATTCAGGTGTGAAAGACATTCGTGAGGTAATCGAAAAAGCGAAACAAAGCAGCGGTTTATTTACAGCAAAAAATCCGATTTTATTTATTGATGAGATTCATCGTTTTTCTAAATCCCAACAAGATTCATTGTTGGCGGCGGTGGAAAAAGGTTGGGTAACTTTGATTGGTGCAACGACTGAAAATCCGAGTTTTGAAGTCATTCCCGCTTTATTGTCAAGATGTCAGGTGTATGTTTTAAATGCGTTTACCAAAGACGATTTAGAAGCTTTATTACATCGTGCCATGAAAACCGATGTTCAGTTACAAAACAAAAATATCCAATTACAAGAAACTGAAGCTTTATTGCGACTTTCGGGTGGCGATGGTAGAAAATTGTTGAACATTTTTGAATTGGTCATCAATGCAACCGAAAGCGACACCATTGAAATTACAAATGAAAAAGTAATGCAATTGGTGCAAAAAAACACAGTGTTGTATGACAAAACTGGCGAGCAACATTACGATATAGTTTCTGCTTTCATAAAATCAATTCGTGGAAGTGACCCAAATGGCGCAGTGTATTGGTTAGCTAGAATGATTGAAGGTGGCGAAGATGTTAAATTTATTGCCAGAAGAATGTTGATTTTAGCAAGTGAAGATATCGGAAATGCAAATCCAACAGCTTTGATTATGGCGAATAATACGTTTCAAGCTGTAACCACCATTGGCTATCCAGAAAGTAGAATTATTTTGAGTCAATGTGCGATTTATTTAGCAACTTCTGCCAAAAGTAACGCAAGTTATATGGCTATTGGAAAAGCTCAACAACTCGTAAAACAAACTGGAGATTTACCTGTTCCTATTCATTTAAGAAATGCGCCAACCAAATTAATGAAAGAATTAGGCTACGGAGAAGAATACAAATATTCACACGATTACCCAAACAACTTTGCGGAACAAGAATTTTTACCTAACGAAATTTCCGAAACTAAATTCTTTGAACCAGGAGAAAATGCACGCGAAAAAGAATTACGTCAATTTCTAAAAAATCGATGGAAAGATAAGTATGGGTATTAAAAAGAGTTAAAAAAATTAAAACTTAACATCTACTTTTTGAGAAATTAATTTTTCTTCCTCATAGTATTCAAAAAACCAACCACTATTTTTCTTAATTAAAATACCACTCAGAACACCTTTAGTTGCAGTAAAAATATTGCTATTTGAAGTTTTTTGTAGATTAAAAACAACAACCGATTTCTCATTTACTAAATTATATCCAAGCTCTGTAGCAACTGCTGTGATTTTTTCAGATGTTACTTTTACTTCGTTATTAATTTTAGAATTTTCTATTCTTCTTTCTTCTTGACTTATACCTTTTTCTATAGATTTTAATTTTTCTCTAACTGAAGATAAAGCAATTCGAAATGCTTCTACATACGCTTTTTGATATTCTTTTTCTCTACTAGATCCTAAATCACTCACTAAAAGAACTTTGTTGTAACAATCTTTAATCTCAACATTTATTTTAGTTATAAATAAATTATTGTTTTCAATAACATTAACAAACAATGCTGAACAACGATTTTGTGCCAATTCTTTTGGAAATTGATCAGTATCATAAAAAACCTCGAAACCTTCTCTTTCAAAGAAAGATTTGGTCATTGCATTTAAATTATATTTATTATTCTCATTAAAGAAGCTAAACTTTACAGGAATAACTACATATTTATAATTCCCTTGAGCAAATGAAAATGAAAAACCTAATACCAATAACAAAAATAACTTTCTCATAATTACAATATATTTTTTAATTCTAATAAATGTTTAACTTGTAAAATATCACTTTCTACCTCTATATTTTGTTCATTAAAAAACACTGCATCTATTCCTGCTTCTTGCGCTCCAATGATATCCGCTTCATAACTATCTCCAATCATCAAACTTTCTTCTCTTGAAGCATTAGCCAAAGATAAGGCAAAATCAAATATGTTGCGATGCGGTTTTTTAAATCCTGCCATTTCTGAATTGGTAATGGTTTCAAAATAATGATCAATTTTGGAATTTTTCATTTTCTTGGTTTGAACCGACGCAAAACCATTGGTAATAATATGCAATTGATATTTAGGCTTTAGATAATCTAATAACTCAATTGCTCCATCAAACAAATGATTAAACTCGGGTAAATATTTGATATATTCTTCGGATAAATGATGAATCATTTCGTCTGAAACTTCAAAATGTAACGCATCAAAAACATCTTTTAAACGATAATAACGTAAGTCTTCGTGCGAGATTTGATTCACTTGATATAATTTCCAATAATGTTGGTTTCTAGGAATGTAAATGTTCAAAAAATCCGATAATTTAACATCCAAACCTTGCTGTTTGAAAATGGTGTCAAATGCAAAAGATGAATTTGTATCGAAATCCCAAAGTGTGTGATCTAAATCGAAAAAGAGATGTTTTTTGTGTTGGAATGAATGCAATGCTATGTGTTTCAATGATTAAAAAAAGCCCGAAAGAATGAACTTCTAACTTATTTACTTTGCGCAATAATTTCAGCGTTTTCGATATGGTAAATCCAATCTTCTACATCGGTTTCGTTATATCTAAAAGTTCCTTTTAAAGTTACATACGTATCGGTTTTTAACTTTGGAAAAGCACCACCTTTGAATTTAATACCTGCGATGGTTTCTGGACCTGATTTCCCACAGAAGAAACAAGCAGCGAATACATTTTTACTCAACGCATAATTTTTGTTGTCAATTGGCACAATAAACCCGCTCATAATAACCGGTTTCTTTTGCATCATCTTCAATTTCATGTTTACTTGTGGGAATTCTACTTCACCATAAGTAGCATGTTTTTTACGAATGTATTTGATGTCGCCTAACAATTTCCAAGTTAATGTATCAGCAGCTACTGATGTTTTAGTGGTGGATTTTACAGTTGAAGTTGCATTATCTGAAAAGCTCATCATCGAAATAAAAACAACTAAAGCTAAACTTAATTTAATATAATTACGCATTGGCTAATGTTTTTGAAATATTTAAATTGTATGCTTTTATAGCTGGAATTAACGCTGCAATAAAGCCCACAAATATAGTTAGTAAAAATAAAGTTCCTTCTTTCTCCCAAATAAATTCGTATGGATTAAAACTCATTTTGAAATCTTCTTCGGCTGAGTTGGACAACATACTTACTCCTACTCTACCTAAAATCGTACCAAAAATAAATCCAACCACACATAAAAGTAAACTTTCGATCATTACGACTTTTAGAAGTTGTAATCTTTTAGCACCGTTGACACGCATTAAGGCAAATTCGTTTTCGCGTTCTTTCAATGTATTGTAAAGTGCAATAAAAATCGAAATTCCTGAAATCAACATGATTCCGTATGCCAAATATTGTAAAGCTGAAAT
>CAZCIV010000001.1:30652-34034 GCA_964498595.1 uncultured Flavobacterium sp. | reverse complement strand
TTAATAATATGATTGATTTTTTAGAGAGAAAGACAAAATATTATAAAGAATGTAAAGAAATATTAGAAAAAGAGAAGCCTTCTTTCATTTTTTGTACAAATCAAAGAAATTTATTAGGAATAGCTCCTGTTTTAGCAGCTAAAGATTTAGGTATTCCATCTGGTGCCTTTATTTTTTCATGGGATAATATGCCAAAAGCTATATTGTTAGTTGAAACTGATTATTATTTTGTTTGGAGTGAGTATATGAAAAAAGAACTTAAATATTATTACTCTCATATTACAAATAATCAAATACTAGTTACTGGTTCTCCACAATTTGAACCTCATTTTGATAGTAATCTTTTAATTTCTAGAAAAGATTTTTTTCTGAAAAATAATTTACCAATAAATAAAAAATATATTTGTTTTACTGGTGATGATATTACCTCTAGTCCAGATGATCACCAGTATTTAGAAGACTTGGCTAAATCAATTATTATACTAAATAAAAAAGGTTATAATTTAGGAGTTATTTTCAGAAGATGCCCCGTGGATTTTTCTAATCGTTATGATGAAGTCTTGAATAAGTATGAAGATTTGATATATTCTATAGATCCATTATGGAAGCCATTTTCAAAAATATGGAATGCTATTATGCCAACTAAAGAAGATAATGAATTATTGTCAAATTTAGCCGAGCATTGTGAAATGGTTGTAAATTTAGGCTCTACTACTGTTTTTGATTTTGCGATTCATAATAAAAGTTGTGCTTATTTTAATTATAATCAAGAATTTAGGTCAAATCTTAAATGGGATATTTTTAAGTGTTATAAATTTGTACACTTTAGATCAATGCCAAATAAGAATGTAGTTGTTTGGTTCAATAGTAAAAAAGAAATAGCTGATAAAATAGCTTTGGAGTTAGAAAATAAATCGGTTACTAATAATGCTCAAGAATGGTTTTCAATAATCAATAAACAACCAGCTAATTTAGCTTCAGAGAGAATATGGGAAGGTATTAACAATATTGTAAAAAAATAATATGTTTTTCAACTCCTTATCCTTCGCTATATTTTTACCAATTGTTTTTATAATGTATTGGTTTGTTTTTTCTAAAAATAAAACCACGCAGAATGCGGTTTTGATTGTAGCGAGTTATTATTTTTATTCGTGTTGGGATTGGCGTTTTCTGTTTTTATTGGTGTTTTCTACTTTGTTAGATTATTTCAGTGCCCTTATGATGGAAACCAGTACGACTGATAAAAAAAGAAAGTTTTGGTTGTGGTTGACTATTGGTATTAATTTAGGTTTTTTAGGGGTTTTCAAATATTATGATTTCTTTGCTCAGTCGTTTGCTGAATTATTGAACGGTTTCGGATTTCAAACGCATCCCGTTTTATTAAAATTAATACTTCCTGTTGGAATATCTTTTTATACGTTTCATGGTTTGTCGTATGTGATTGATATTTATTACAAGCGTATTACTGCTGAACGCAATTTTATAGATTATTCACTTTTTGTGAGTTATTTTCCGCTTTTAGTGGCCGGACCTATTGAAAGAGCCACGCATTTATTACCGCAAGTAAAAATTAAACGCTATTTTAATTTTGAGAAAGCTAAAGAAGGCGTTTATCAGATTATTTGGGGATTGGTTAAAAAAGTGGTTATTGCGGATAGTTGTGCCACTTATGCTAATGCGGTTTTTGATAATTACGAATCTATGAATTCGTTATCGTTAGCTCTAGGAGCGGTTTATTTTGCTTTTCAGATTTACGGGGATTTCTCAGGGTATTCGGATATAGCTTTGGGAACTTCTAAGTTATTCGGAATCAATTTATTGAAGAATTTCAGTTATCCTTATTTTTCTAGAGATATTGCTGAGTTTTGGCGTCGTTGGCACATTTCGTTGTCGTCTTGGTTCCGAGATTATTTGTATATTCCATTAGGTGGAAGTCAAGGCGGTATGTGGATGAAAGTAAGAAATACGTTTATCATTTTCTTAGTAAGTGGTTTTTGGCATGGCGCTAACTGGACGTTTATAGTTTGGGGTTTGTTGAATGCGATTTACTTCTTGCCTTTGTTGTTGCAAAATAAGAATCGTTCGAATTTGGGCGACATTGAAATGGGTTGGGATATCAATAGTGTAAAAACGATTTTAAATATTTTAGGCACATTTGTTTTAACCACCGTTGCTTGGATTTTTTTCAGAGCCAAGTCGATTTCGGAAGCTATTGGGTATATTCAAAAAATGGTAACGGATTTTCATTTTGATTCGCAGTATTTGAGTAACGAACGCTATAATTTTGAATTGTTGCTTTTAGTAGTTGTTTTTGTTTTTGTTGAATGGTTCAATCGTTCTAAAATAGAGCCTTTGTCAGGAAAAGCGAGTTGGGTAAAAGTGACTTTAGCGATTATGGCCTTATTGGCTTTAGGGGTGTATTCTGATTATAAAGAATTTATTTATTTCCAATTTTAATGAAGCAGTTTTTAATTTTTATCGGAAAAATTTTGCTAGTGCTTTTGCTGACTGCTATTGCATTGGATTTTATTTATACCACTGTTTTTGCACAATCGAAAACTCGAAATAAAGTAGAAAATGTCATCAATTCGAAGCCTCAAAATTACGACGTGATTATTTTAGGAACTTCAAGAGCTAATAATCATTTTGTTTCTGAGATGTTTGAAAAAGAAGGTCTGAGAACTTTTAATTATGGTATGAGTGGTTCGCATTTATTTGAAACTTCTTTGATGCTAAAGTTAATGGTGGCGAACAAATGGAAAATAAAAAATATCATTTTAGAGACCGATTTGAATTTATCTAACGAAAAGCGAGATGACGGTACTTTTGGTCGATTTATGCCATTTTTACATCAATCGGCAATTATTACCCAACATTTCAAAAATGAGCCTGATTTTGTCGAATTGTATTATGTGCCCTTTTATCGTTATATTCAATTTGATGCTAAAGTGGGTTTTAGAGCTTGGTATAAAACTTTGGTAAACGAGCCTACTAATACTTTGTCAAATCAAGGATATTATCCGCTTGGATATAATCCGAAAGCTAATATGAAAAATAATATTGAAAGTTTAGTCCCTCTTCGTAATCGTTATTATGAAGAAATTAAGCAAATTTGTAAAACTAATCATATCAATTTAATTGCTGTTACCACGCCCATGTGTTCTAATGTAAAAGGGATGACGTATTTTAAGAAAGTGAAGGCTTTGTATCCCGAAATAAAAGAGTATGAATATGTAGTAGAAGACGATCAATATTTTTCTTCATGTGGTCATTTGAATGATAAGGGAGCGAGGTTGTATACGGAAAAAATTATTAAAGATTTATTTAAGAGATAGATTTTGGACGCTGGTGATTGAGGTTTATCGTTTCTATAGTTCTCGAT
>CAZCIV010000001.1:0-30552 GCA_964498595.1 uncultured Flavobacterium sp. | reverse complement strand
ACATTTTATTTATGTAAATCTTTGGCTTTACAAAAATAAAACACTCGAAATGACGGTGGTGTTGGTTGGGTAATTGGGAGAGCGATTTGGGATGAATCGTTTCTATAGTTCTCGATACATTTTATTTATGTAAATCTTTGGCTTTACAAAAATAAAACACTCGAAATGACGTAGTGGGAATATGTTTTTAAAAGTTAAATGAATGTCAATAGAGAATTAAGAAATACAACTAAATATACCTAAAGGGTTTAAAACATAAAATATGCAAATTGGTTTTTTAACACCAGAATATCCGCATGCTAAAACAGGAACTGCTGGCGGAATTGGGACTAGTATTAAAAATTTGGCCGAAAGTTTAATTACTTTAGGTCATACGGTTCGTATTTTGGTGTATGGACAAAAAGTCGATGCTGTATTTGAAGCCGATGGGATTGTTATTCAACAGATAAAAAACGTTAAGATAAAAGGGTTGTCTTGGTATTTTACTAGAAAAAAAATTCAAAGTATAATTGATGATTTATACCTTTCAGATGCAATTGATATTGTTGAAGCACCAGATTGGACAGGAATAACTTCTTTTGTTCAACCTAAAAAGTGTCCAATTGTAATTCGATTAAATGGTAGCGATACCTATTTCTGTCATTTAGATGGTCGTTCTGTGAAATGGGTGAATCGTTTTCATGAAAAAAGAGCGTTGCAAAAGGCAGATGGTTATTTATCGGTAAGCCAATTTACAGCTGATAAAACGAATGAGTTATTTGGATTACCAATTCCTTTTACTATTATTCCAAATGGGATTAATCCCGAAAAATTTCAACCTGATACTTCGGTAAAAAAGGTGCCAAATACGATTTTGTATTTTGGTACTTTGATTCGTAAAAAGGGGATGTTGGAATTGCCTTTGATTTTTAATTCGGTTATTTCAAAAAATCCGGAAGCCCAACTCATTTTAGTTGGACGTGATTCTGCAGACATACTTACAGGTAGTACATCGACTTGGGAGTTGATGCAACCCTTATTTACATCCGAAGCATTCCGAAATGTTAGTTATATAGGTGGTGTTCCTTATGAGGAAGTTCGTGCACATATTGCAAAATCTAGTGTTTGTGTTTTTCCTACATTTGCCGAAGCTTTACCTGTTTCTTGGTTGGAAGCTATGGCTATGAGGAAGGCTATTGTAGCATCGAATATTGGGTGGGCTCCCGAAGTTATAGATTCTGGGAAAGAAGGTGTTTTGGTTGCTCCTAAGGCTCATGAAGCTTATGCGGCTGCTATATTGGATTTGTTGGAAAATGAATCCCGAAACATTATCTTTGGCAAAAATGCAGCTCAAAAAGTGCATGATGTTTTTGCTAATAGATTAATTGCTGAGCAGAGTTTGTTGTATTATCAAACCCTAATTGATAAAAAGAAATGATTTCATTTACTACTTATACTAATTCTCGAGGAGAGGTTATTTATTATACAGGAAGTCCTGATTTGAATAAATTGGAACACTTATCATTAGGCGCTGGTGATTTGTGGCATAGTTCCTTTGAACAAGGGTATAAAAATGCTTTTCCTGAAATCGTTTATTTTGCTGTCGTATTTTTTTGGTATGTAAATGATTTTGATGGATTAGATGAATGTGTAAGTTGGCGTATTAATCCGAATGCATTTGCCATACGAAAGTCGGCATGGGATGCTTTGAAAGGTTTTGATGTAGAAATCACGAATCCTACTTTACAGGCTTTAGATTTTGGTTATAATTTTTTAAAAAATTCAGGAGGCGTGCCTTTGTATGTACGAGGGTTGTATACTGATACAATGGAATCGATTCAAAGTATTTCTTCATTTGATCGTCATGTTTTTTTTAGAAAAAACTTTAAATTGGAGCATGCGATATATATGGTTTTCAGAGAGGGTTTTTGGAAAATTAGCGAATGGGTAAATTTAATTAAAGCTCGAAAATTTTCTTATAGAAATCAACATTCATTAATTCCCCCAAGGCCTTTAGATGCCATTGAAGGAAAACCTAAAGTAAGTTATATAATACCTACTATGTTACGTCAGGATTTTACTTTGACGTTATTAGACGATTTGAAAAATCAATCCTATTTGCCTTTTCAGGTAATAGTTGTAGATGCTACGCCAGAAGACAAGCGCGATGCAAGTCTTTATCTTCCGGAAAAATACCCTTTTGAGGTAGTTTTTAAATGGCAAACTACCAAAGGAAGTTGTAGAGCTCGTAATGAAGCTATAGCCTTATGTACTGGAGATTATATTGTTTTTGGAGATGATGATATTCGAATTCCCAGTGATTTTATAGAAAATCATATTAGGTTGTTGCAAACCTATAACGCTTATGCTTGTAATGGATTAGATATTAGAGCGGATCATCAACAGCAAACGTTATTGGATTTAGAAAACAAATTAGAGCAGTTAGGAACTGGTCGTTGGAAGGTTGGTTCTACTCCAAATTTTAGTAATGCTAATTCTTGTGTTGCAACTCGATATGTGCAACAATTAGAAGGAAATGATATTAATTTTGATGGAGGATATGGTGAAGATACCGATTTTGGATTATCATTAGTAAAACTTGGGCTACCGGTTTTATTTAATCCTTTTTCTGCCAATTTGCATTTAAAGCCACCTGCTGGAGGATATCGTTTTTGGGGAAATCAGGCTAAGTTAAAAGGTAAAAAAAGGAAAATACAGCCTTGGGAATTAGATACCCCTGTGAAGCGAATCATACCGGTACCTAGTCCAACTATTCTGTATATGATTTACAAGCATTTTTCTAATAGAGCTGTGAAAGAATATACTATAAAGTATTTTGTTTTGCATTTATTCAAGGGAAAACTCACGGCTTTGCCATTAAAACTTATTCGTCTACCTTACAAAATTTTACAATATAGAAAAGCAGTTTTTTATGCTAAACAACTATTAGCATTAGGAAAACGTACCGTTTAGAATATGAAGTTTAGCCTTATCATCTGTACCTATAAGCGATCTCAAGCTTTATTTGCCTTACTCCAATCTGTAAAGCAACAAACATTATATCCAAATGAGATTCTAATTGTGGATGGTTCGCCTGATGAAGCCACTCAACTCATGCTTGCTCAAAATTTGTTTTTGAATTTGCAATATTACAAAGTAGCGGATAAGGATAGGGGGTTGACCAAGCAACGTAATTACGGTATTGAAAGAGTTTCCGAAGTTAATGAAGTTGTTTGTTTTTTAGATGATGATACTATATTAACACCCAATTATTTTGAAGAAATCATAACAACTTATATGATATACCCTGAAGCTTTAGGTGTAGGTGGTTATATTACGAATGAAGTGACTTGGGAGTATGTAGGTACAGATTATGTTCCAAATGTGAAAGCTTTTTATTATGATGGATGGAAAAGGAAAGAGGGTTCGCGTTTTATTTGGCGGAAAAAGTTAGGTTTGGATAGTGATGTTCCACCTGGTTGTTCTCCAGATTTTTCTCATGGGCGAAGTGTTGGTTTTTTGCCGCCATCAGGAAAAGTGTATGCAGTGGAACAATTGATGGGTGGAGTTTCTTCTTTCAGAAAATCGGTTTTTGAATCGTTTCAGTTTTCTACTTATTTTGAGGGTTATGGTTTGTATGAAGATGCGGATTTTACTTTGCGGGTTTCAAAAGTGGGGAAGTTGTATTTGAATACAGCAGCTCAATTGGAGCATCACCATGATGCTTCAGGTCGTCCGAACCAGTATAGTTATGGTAAAATGGTGGTACGCAATGGTTGGTATGTGTGGCGAGTGAAAAATTTGAAGCCTACTTTAAAAGCCCAATTGAAATGGCATGCGATTACTTTGTTGTTAACAGCAATTAGGGGAACGAATTGCATTACATCATCTCAAAAGAAAGCAGCTTTTACAGAAACTTTTGGAAGAATTGCGGGTTGGTTTTCTTTGTTTTGGGATTCACCCCAATCTAAATGATAATAGGTATGGTTTTAGAAAAAGTAACTATTACCATTTGTTTTTTTCTTTAATGGCTTTAAGCGCTTCTTTGTTAATGGGTTTTGATAAGTATTTTTCAATTAAGGCGTATTGTGTAGCAATATCCATATCTATTTTGTTTATTGATGAGGTAAGGATGTAGATATGGGTGTTGACTTTATTGATGATGGGGTTGATGTTATTAAGGAAATCCCATCCATTCATTAGGGGCATGTTGATGTCTAGAAAAATGTAATAATCTTCTTTTTCGCTATAGTTTTTTTTGAAGAATTCATAAGCTTCTTTGCCATTACTAAAGGTAATCATTTCTTGGTTAACCTGAATTAGTTCTAAATTCTTTTTCAGAATTAAGGTAGCCACAGGATCGTCGTCTACAATCAAAATATGTTTCATAAGCAAAAGGTTTTAGCTTATAGATTATTTGTTTTGTTTACAATATCATTAATTACGATTTCTAATTCTGAAACAGAATTGTTTAAATGGGTTAATAATTCTTTATCTGTAATGGCATTGGTGTCATTTATAACATTTATCAAGCCTAAAATATTAGTTAGAGGAGCTCTCACAATATGTGATTGAATCCATGCAATATCTTTTAATTTTGTATTTTGATTTTCGATTTCGTTAAGATGTTCAATTCTTTTTGTAATATCGTTAATCACCATAATTATGGCTCCTTTACCGTTTTGAATAATTTTATTATAATTGACTTCTGTAATTATTTGTTCTTTATTTTTTTTTAAGTGAATTTGTTTGATGATAGTTCCGTTGCTTTCAAAATTGATGTCCTCATTATTCAGGAGTACCTTATTGATTGGTTGTTGAATCAGTTCTTCCTTGGTAAAATCATATAGATGTTCACATGCTTTATTTACGTCTAAAACGGTAAGTGTTGTGGCATCAATAACAAAAATGGGTTGGGGACTAAGTTGGAATAAATCGGTATATAATTGTTCTGATTCTTTGATTTTTATAATGTTTTTGAATCGTTCTATATTATACACAATACTTTTATAAAGTGCTACGCTATTTAATTCGTCTTTTAGTAGATAGTCTGAAGCGCCGAGTGCAATTGCTTTCAGAGCGAATGAAAAATCGGACAAACCTGTTAGTACTACTACGGGTATGTTTCGAGAAATTTTCAGGACTTCTTCAACAAGTTCTTTTCCGCTTTTATCGGGTAATGAGAGGTCTAAAAATATAATGTCTACTTGGTCAATGGAGTCGGCTATTTTTGCAAATTCACTAAAGCGTTCAAAATGATTGACCATAGGGTTATTGATTTTTTCATTTAGATACTCTTCTAAAAGAAAAAAATCACCTATGTTGTCTTCGATAACAACTATATTATAATTTTTATCGTCTTTAATCATTTTATTTTAGCATAGGTAACCTACAGGTATTCAACCAAAAATTACCTAGAGAGTTAATAGTTTCGAAGAATTCATTAATGTCTGCTGGTTTTGTAATAAAGCAATTTGCATGATTGCTATAGGCTAAATTAATATCACTAACAGCAGAAGATGTGGTTAATATAGCTACAGGTATATGTTTTGTTTTTTCGTTTTCTTTAATTTTTTTTAATACTTCATGTCCATTTAAAAGAGGTAAATTGATATCTAAAAGTATTAAGCAGGGAAGTTCCGATTCACTATATTCGTCAAAAAGAAAAGTGATGGCTTCTTTACCATTTCGAGCTACTTTTATTTCGGTTTTGAAGTTGCATTCTTCAAATGCTTCCGAAGTTAAAACGATATCACCTTCGTTATCTTCTACTAATAATACTTGTTTGATTTTCATGATTTGGGCAGTTTAATGTTGTTTGTTTGACATAAAGATATAATTTTTTATTTAAAGTTGTATTAAAAAATTGATAATTAGTCTCTTTTTTCGGGTGAAAAGTTTATAAATTTTTGAATTCAAGAATGTTATATATTCTCATTTTTTGGTAAATAGATATAGAAAATCGTTCCTTCATTCTTGTTTTCTTTTATTCCAATTTTACCTCCTAATATTTCAATTGCTTTTTTAGTTAGAGGTAATCCTATGCCAGCGCCTTGATTTTCTGAGTTAGAATTCAGGCGTTGGAATAATTGAAAAATTTTTTCATGAAATTCGGGGTCAATACCTATTCCATTATCAGAGCAAGAGAATATCCAGTTTTTTTCTTCTTCTTTACATGATATGGTAACGTTGAGTTTTTTGTTTTTGTTTTTGTATTTAATTGCATTATCAATGAGGTTTTTAAAAATGAGATGGATTAAATTTTCATCAGTATACAATACAGGTAATTTATGTATGGTAAACATGCTATTTTCTGTATTGATTATTTCATGATAATCTTCCATGATACTATCTATCAGTTCGTTTAAATCAATAGGTTCTAATTTTATTTTTTTTCCTATTCGAGTATATTCTTGAAGATTTAGTATGTTTTGTCTCATATAATAGGCTTCATTAATGGCATAATTAATGTATTTTCGCCCTTTTTCATCGATTAAATCTTTGTATTTTTTTTCTAAGTTCGTTAGGAAACTAATGATTATTCTGTTAGGTTCTTGTAAGTCATGAGAGGCTAAAAAGAAATAGTTTTCTAATTCTTTATTTGATTTTTCGAGTTCAACGGATTTTTCTTCTAGTTCTTTTATTTTTTGACGTATTGCATCGTTATGTTTTTTTAGCATAGAGAACAATAAAATTCCTGTCGATATGATATAAAATATTCCTTTTATCGATTGAAAGTGTGTTATATGGTCTTGCTTGTTTTGTGATATAAAAAGTAACAGGAAATTATCACTTAAGAGAATCCAAGTAATTCCGATACAGAGGTAGAGCAACGTTATCTTAAGTTCTGATTTCATGGTGCTATTTTTTTGGTATTGAAAAATAGAATGTACTTCCTTCGTTCATTTTAGATTCTACCCAAATGGATCCATTTAAGCTTTCTACTAATTTTTTTACAATGGCTAAACCTATACCGCTTCCTTTGTCGGTTTCTCTAACATGAAGTCTTTGAAAGAGCACAAATATTTTTTCTAAATATTCATCTTCAATACCAATTCCGTTGTCTTGAATTCCGAAGGTGATATAATTTTCGGTTTCTCCGACTACTTTAATTTCAATTTCTGGAGCAACATCTGATTTTGAGTATTTGAATGCATTATTGATTAAGTTTTGGAAAACTTGAATAATAGGTGATTTATAAGTAATTAATGTAGGTAGGTTTTCATAATGAATTTTTCCTTCGGGATAGTCAATTTTATAGAAGCTTTCAATTTCATGAACAATATCATTGATATTTACACTTTCTTTTTTGTCGGTAAATTTTCCTGCCCTAGTAAATTCTAAGATATCAAGAATGATGTTTTTCATTCTTTTGGCGCCATCTACGGCAAAAAAGATGTATTTTTTTCCTTTTTCGTCAAGAACATCATTATATTTTTTTTCTAATTGTGTTAAAAAGCTGGTTATCATTCGAAGAGGTTCTTGCAAATCATGCGAAATGATGTAGGCAAAGTATTCTAATTCTTTGTTTACGGTTGTTAGTTCTCTGGCTCTGGTTTCTAGTTCAACATTAAGATTTTCTAAATCGGATGTTTTTTTCTCTACAAGTCTACTTAGTTTTATGGGTTCTTCTACTAATTTTCTTAGATATAGGGCAATCATTAAACTTAATACAATAGCGTAAATTAAAAACTCTATAGATTTATGTAAATACTGTGGGTTTTTTAATTTGACATAGAGATACCAATTTCCTGAGGGGAGGTATGTTTTTTGAATGATTCCTTTTTTGAAGTCGGTATTGTTATTAAAGAAATTTGAGCCGTTTAAATCAAAATCTCTTTGAACAATTTGGTAATCAAAATTTTTGTTAGCACCTAATTTGTTAAGTTGTATTGCTTTTAAAATGGTTTCGGTTTTGATGATAACGGCAGAAAATCCCCAAAAGATATTGTTTTTAAAAATAGGTTCTCTACCTACAATTCCTTTGCCTCCTTGTACTAAATTGATAGGTCCTTCAAAAATAATTTTATTGTTTCTTAGAGCAGAATAGGCTGCATTTTTGTGGCTTTTATTGTTGTGAATGTCGTATCCTATAGTTTTTTCATTTCCTTCTAGTGGATAGGTTTTGTAGATTTTAAATTTTTTTACTAGTTGAACGGCATCTACATTTTTATTTTTTTCAAGAAGTTTTTGAGCTACAGATTCAAATTCTGTTTCTTCAAGGTTTTTTTCAACAATAAAGCTCATTACTTTTATTACATTAGAGCTGTAATTTATAGTGCTTTCTAATTGATTTTTAATATTAAAAGATTCTTCTTTTACTTTTAGTACTTCGTTGCTGTGTTCAATGTTATATATCCTGTAGGTTAGAAAAATACTTATGATGAGTAGAATAAAAAAAGAGATTATGGCAAATTGATTTGGCCAATAATCTACACTTCGATTAATTTTTTTAGAATTTTCATTTTTTTTGTAGGGTAAAATAGAATGTGGAGCCTTTATTTGGTTGGGATTTAACCCAGATTTTTCCATTTAAATTTTCGATTAATTTTTTTACTATTGCTAACCCCATACCATTACCGCTGTATTCGTTTTTGGTATGAAGTCTTTGGAAGATTACGAATATTTTATTTAAATACTCTTCTTCAATTCCGATTCCGTTGTCTTTTATTTTAAAGTGCCAATTTTTTTCATGTTCTGTAACTTTTATTTTAATAATAGGTTGGTTGTTATCTTTTTGATATTTTAGTGCATTTCCAATAAGGTTGTGCATAATTTGCACTAGTGGTGATTTTGGAGCTGTAATTTTTGGTAGGTTATTATATGATATAGAGGCGTTTGTTTCTTGTATTTTTTGAGCATTCATTTTGCAAACTTCATTCATGATTTTGTTTAAATCGATGGTTTCATTTTCTTCTTCAATTTTTCCAATTTTTGAATATTCCAATATATCTAATATAATATTTCTCATTCTATGTGCTCCATCCACTGCAAATTCGATGTATTGTTTGCCTTTATCATCTAATTCATTGTAATATTTTTTTTCTAATTGCGTTAAAAAGCTGGTTACCATTCTTAGCGGTTCTTGCAAATCATGTGATGCAATGTACGCAAATTGTTCCAATTCTTGATTGGATTTTAAGAGTTCTTTTGTTTGTACTTGTAATTTTTTATTGAGTATTCTTAGGGCATCTTCTTGTTCTTTTCTTTTAGTAAGATCTTGTAATGCTCCAACGATTCTTATAGCTTTTCCTTCTTCATTTCTAATAATGACACCATTATTTGTGATGTAGGCATAATTTCCATCTGCTTTTTTATACCAGTATTCTTTTTTCCAGATGTCTTGATTAGGATTGTTGATTATTTCTACTAAAGAATTGATTACTTCGTTTGCTTCATCAGGTCTGACTCTTGATTTAATTAAACTCAATATTGACGCATTGCTGCTATAAGTGTAATTTGGTAATTTATAGCCAAAAAGTTTATAAAACCCTTCGCCTCTGTAGAGTGATTTTTTTTCTAAATCCCAATCCCAAATTGCATCATTAGTTGCAGCAGTTGATTTTTCAAATCGGTCGTTTGAGGTAATTAAAGCAAATTCATTTTTCTTTAGATCGGTAATGTCTTTATAATAAATAGATAATCCACTTTTTGAAGGATAGGTAGTAACATCTAGCCAAATGTTTAATTCTTCAAAGAAATCTTGAAATGTTATTGATTTTTGTGTTTTCAATGATTCTTTGTAATTTTTTTCATAGATGGTTCCTAATAGTTGAGGAAATACCTCCCAGAAATTTTTACCAATAATTTGGTCTCTTTTTAAATTTACGATGCTTTCCGACTTTTTATTCCAGTATTTTACTATCCAGTTTTGATCTAGAGATATGAAAGCATCATCAATACTGTCGAGAATATTGTTTTTTTCTCTTAATGATTTTTCAAGTTCAATATTGGTTTTTCTTTTTTGAATAGTTGTGGATAAATTATAGGCAATATTAGATAGAAACGCTATTTCGCTATTGTTCCATTGTCTTTCTTTGGTACAATCGTCAAAGCCTACGAAGCCATAAAATTTATTGCTTACGAATAGTGGAAAAACCAGGAATGATTTTACTCCTTGAATCTTTATGTTTTCTTTTAAGTTTCCTTCTGGAAGTTCAGAAAGATTAGCTTTAAATAACTCTCCATTTAGAAGTGGTGCAAAAAAATGTTCAAATTCTTGGATTGGTATGTTTTGTAAATTAGGATTATTAATTTGTGAGCTTATTCCTTTTTTTGTCCATTCCATTTTTTGACTACACGATTCGATGGTTTTTTCGGTATTTTCATCGGTTTCAAAAAAATAAATTCTATCTACATCGATTGTATTTCCTGTAATTTGGAATACATTACTTAACGATTCATACCAATCTGTTCTGTGGATTAATTCTGTAACCACACTAGTAATTGAGGATAGAAAAATGTTTTTTTGTGCTAGTTCAATTTCATTGTTCTTTTGAGTAGTAATATTTTGAATACTACCAAGTGTTTTTGTTTGTATGTTTTCATTATTGAATTCTGCTTTTCCAATACAGCGTACCCACTTGGTGTTATTTTTAGCGGTTTTGATTTTTATTTCAATATCAAAGTTTTCTCCTTTGTTAATTAGTCTGTCGAAGGCTTTTTTTGTTTTTCTTCTAAATTCTGGATAGGTAAAATCTAGCACAAAATCTAAATTGATTTCAGCGGCAATTTCAATTTCAAGAATGTCTTTGGCAACTTTTGAGAGAAATATTTTTTTATTTACAGAACCTATTTCATATTCCCAACTTCCAATTTCTGCTAGTTTAGCTGTTTCTTTAAATAGGTTTTGGAGTTCTGTTATTTCAGTGATATTTCTACCGTAGGCAAAAGAAGTTGTTTCTTCGCCAAATATTTCTGATGAACTCCAAGCAATCCAGATGTATTCACCACTTTTTGTTCTGTAGCGATTTATAAAATTATCTGCTTTTCTTTCACCTGATATTGTTTCGGAGTATTCATTTTCAGTTTGGTTTAAATCATCGGGATGTATGAAAAATGTAAAAGGGTTGCTGGTAAGTTCTTCTTCTGTATATCCTAAAATATTTGTGAACGCTTTGTTTACTCTTGTGAAATATCCATTGGCGTTTGCAGTAGCAATAATGTCAGGGGCGTTTTCAAACATTAGGAGAAACATTTCCTCTTGGATTTTTCTGTGGATTTCAGACCCCAAGAATTCACTAAGCGATAAGTAAGGTTCTATTTTTAGTTGGTCAAGAGTTAAATCTTCTTTAGAAAATAGCAATAACGCGCCAATGAATTCGCTATTATTAAACAAAGGAATGCTTAGTATAGATTTTACACCTATATCATTAGCTTGTTTTGCTCTTAAAAAATATTTATCAATTTCATGAGTTTTCCAAAGGTGATATGATTTTGTCTCCCAAGTAATACCAGGTAGCCCAATACCTTTTTCAAATCGTGTTATGTTTTTTGTTTTTTTATAAAATTTTTCGATGTTACTATTTTTAGCATTCCATTTTTTAAGATAAATGCTTTGTTTGCTGTCGTCTAAAAACCAAATTTCTGTTGTTAAGAAGTTGTCATAATTCGTAAGGTATTCAAGTATTTCCTCTAGAACTATTTCGGTTTTCTTATCGGCTTTAAATAAAGTAGCAATTTGATGTTGTACTTTTTTTTGGATATTAATTATTTTTTTAGCTGAGGTGTCTCTTAGAAGTCCTATCATTTTTATGGGATATCCTTCGTCATTTCTAAGTAAAATAGCGGTTTCTTCTACATAAGCATATGAGTTATCTTTTCGTTTAAATCGAAATTCTTTTATCCATTGAAAACGGTTTTTATCTTTTAGAAAGTTATTCCAATCTTCTTTGTGTTTTTCGTCATCAATAGGATGCATTAATTTTGCCCAATCTTCTAATTTAAAGGGTTTGTCATCTATTTCGTATCCAAAAATTTTAGTAAAACCTTTTCCCCAAGAAAATTCATCTTTTTGAACGTCCCATTCATAAATAACATCTTCAGTAATTTTATTAAGTAATTCAAATTTTTCAGTGCTTTCTACAAATTCCGTAATGTCTTGAAAAATACCAATAATTTTGATTGGTTTTTGGTGTTCATCTCTAATGACTTTTCCTGAAGAAATGATATGTTTTATGTTGTTTTTATAGGTAACAAAACGTTTTTTAACGCGGTATTCAATCCCTTTTTCAATAGATTCATTGAATTTTTGAATTGCTAATTCTCTGTCTTCTGGGTAGATAATGTTTAGTCCGTCGTTAAAGTCTAATTTTTCTCTGTTGGGTTCTTTTTCAAGTATTCGGTACACTCCATCCGACCAAAAAAGTTCATTTGTTATTAAATTTAATTCCCAACTGCCTGTTTTAGCAATTAATTCTGTTTGATCGATTATGTAGCGATCTTTATTTTCGTAATTACTATTGTTTCTTTCTATCATAATATTAGAGTGCTTACTATAGTTTAAAAATTACAATAGATTTTGGGGTTTTGTGTTTCGTAAATTTACAAAAAAAGTTTTACAAAAAACATTTTCTAATTATAATGGTAATTATTTATAAAAAGTGTAAATAATTGTAAGACAGCCTGTATTTAGGAGTAAAAGTTAAAAACACAGTTATTAATAAAAACATAACAGTTATTAATTCTACTTAGTGTATCCTAATAAGTTGACGGAACTTTGTCATGGCAATAAACTGAATATTTCCCTAAAATACAGCGTTATGAAAAAGTTATCGTCTATAGGAATAAATGAAATTATTATTAGATTAATAGTTGTTTCATTGATGTTTGTGTTTGAAGATAGTTTTTCACAATGTTCAAATGGATTTGTTAGACCCGCTGATGATTTTACTTTTACTGTTTTATCTCCTCGATGTTTTGATGGAACTGATGGGGAAATAAGACTTAGTAATATCCATAGTACTGTTGGCAATTCTGATTTTACCAATCAAAACTATGCTGTTCGAATTTTGAGTGGTCCTGGAGGTATTCGTACCTATTCTATTCCTTCTAATTCTTCATCTTTTACTTTAACAGGTTTAGCTTCTGGTACTTATTTGATTGATATTATTGATCAATGTGGAGGTAATAGTGCCGATAGAACAGTTGTAATATCTAATGGACTTAATAATGCTACCACTGTTACTACAACTGCTACAATGATTGATCGATTTACCGATTCTTCATCTCCTTCTTGTGGTGCTTTTTATAAATTTAGATTTAAAACAGTTTCCACTACAGGAACAGGGGATGTTGCTTATACCTTAACCAATAATTTAGGTGAGATAATCTCATTTGTTGTATCATTTCCACAAGAGGAGCCTTTTGTTTTAACTAATCGTATTGCTGATGTATCAATTCCAATTGCATTTTTTAATGGAAGTACTATACAATTCACTGGTTATAATTCCTGTGGCCCAATTCCGTCTGGAGTTGTTCCTTTGCCAACGGGTCAAAATATAATTTTTGATGCTCCAAGAATCTCTGTTTTTACAGATCCAAATAATTCATGTGCTTATGGTTATGATGTTAAGTTTTTTAGAGATAATGTAACAAATCCTGTTTTGGTTTCAGTAGAAGAAAGAAATCATCCTGGTGTTCCAGCAGTAAGTGTTTTTGGGTTGCCAATACTTCCTCAAAGTGTTACACTTTCTCATCTTAATAGTGTTGCTATGGGAAGTGCTTTGGCTGTGAATTTAGGTTTACAATACAATATAGATTATGTAATCACCTTAACAGATGCTTGTGGTTTTACAATTCAAAAAGATATTCGACAAGATACTGTTCCCTTTTCGCCAGTAGTGGATTCAGATTATAATTTTGGATACATCGATAGTGCTGCTTTTTTTGATGATGTATCGATTATTCGATTAAATGAATTTCCTGTTTCAAGTTTTACAGTAGGTCCTGTGACATTAACTATAAATTCTGGTCCTTCCATATATACTACACAAGTAGGTGATGGTGCTGTCTTGAATTCTGCACCAATCGTTTATCCAATGTCAATGACATTTAATAATCCGTTCGTTGTTAATTCCTTAACTTATAGCGGATCTAGATCTTTTCCACCAGGGGTTTATTCTATGACTGTTACTGATGCATGTGGTAAAACAAGTACATTTGAGCATGTTACTTCTCATACTCGAAATACTGTAGTAACCCATCAAATACAAGGCTGTGGAGAAATTACTAATAATGTGGCAATTACTTTGTTTTTACCAGTTGGAGTAATTAATACCTATGCTGCTGTTTATAAACTTGATGGAAGTATATTGTATGCAGGTGTTGTTAATACAGAAGCTCCATTTCATTATAATACTTACGATAGATCCATAACTTTTACTGTACCTAATAATGAACAATATTTTTTTAGATACGGTGGTGTACGAAATGGGCAAGTGGTAGCACCTATTCAATTAGGTGGTGCAAATGGGTTGCCTAGATTGTTAGGTGGGTATTTGTATGAATATGCTTTTGCTGTTTCAGTAGCTCCTTTTACTTTTCAATCCATCAATGGTTGTGATACTACTGTTAATATGATTGCAACTGGAGGTAAAGCTCCTTATACTTATGCTTTATATGATGTTTTGGGGAATCAGTTATATAATTACCAAAGTGGGTCAGTTTTTACAGGTTTAACACCAGGGACAACATATTTAGCAAAAACAAAAGATGCTTGTGGAAGAGAGTTTACACAATCCTTTTATGTATATCGTGCTCCTAATCCTGTATTTACCCTTCAACGTCAGGCTTCTTGTAATGGTGGTTTTGGAAGTATTACTGTAGTTGACCTTCCATCAAATTGGACTATAACAGAGCATGTTACTGGAAATGTTTATCAAGGTACTTCAAGTACTTTTGAAATTACTAATTTACCAGCGGGTCAGTATAGTTTTGTTTGTACTGATTTAACAACTAATTGTAGTAATCAAGTGGTTATTCCTTTTCAAGTCACCTCAATGACTTGCCCGGTTGCTACTGATGACATTGTTTTGTATGATGCTAATTCAACAGTTGTTATTAATGCATTCCAAAATGATACTACAGGTTCTTTAGTTAATCCTGTTCGAATTCGTTTTGCTAATATACTTAATGCAAGTGAAGTGGTGTATGACGCAAATCAACAAATTGTAGGATTTACTTATTCCACTGAAGGTCGATGGTCTATTGATCTTGCAACAGGTTTGATTACTTTTTTACCAAATCCTAATTTTAGAGGAATCCCTTCAAGTGTGTCCTATTTCATTCATGATTATAACGAAAATAGTAGTAATGAGGCCCAAATACGTTTTGATTTGTTGCCTATAGCTTCAAATGATGAGGCAACTTATCAAGTAGGATCAAGTGTTGCATTGAATTTGGTTCAAAATGATATTATGGGTGATGTGGTTAATCCTGAGACTATTGAGTTTTTACCTCCTTTTGAATTGGGTTCTACTATTTTTGCTCAAAATAATACGATTGTTATGCAAGTTCCAAATGAAGGAGAATGGACAATTGATATGTTAGGTAATTTATTATTTACGCCTCTTTCAGGATATAATGGGACTCCTTCCATAAAACATTATAGAGTTAAAGATTTCCAAGAAAATTGGTCTAATGCAGCAACCATAACAATACAATCAAATTGTGTGTTTGACGTTGTTTGTCCGGTTTTTGATGTTACAACTGTTTCTTGTATTGATGCTGTTCCAACGACAACTAGTTTAAGTGTATCAGAGTTTGAACAATTGGGTAATTCATCAGGTCATATTTCAGGAACGGATTGTGCTTTGGTTCTCATTACAGCTGAAAATTCAGGAGTTGCAGCTTGTAATTCTACTATTACTAGAACGTATACCATTACCTTTTATGATGGTAATTCTCGCGATAATTTAGGGGTTGTTTTGCGTCAATTTACTTGTACTCAAGTTTTTCAAGTTCATGATCAAGTACCGCCCGTTTTTTCTACTAGTATCCCAACAACATTGGTTTTGGAAAATAGCAATTTAATTCCAACGTATGTAATAGAAGCTACTGATAATTGTAGTTCTGAAGTTGCTATTCGTTATGAAGAAGATATGATTCCAGGTATATGTGCTTCAAATTATCAATTAATTAGAAGATGGATTGCTACAGACGCTTGTGATAACTCAAGTATTCTTTTACAAAGTGTTACCATTCAGGATACTGACATTCCTGTTTTTACTTCTAATTTAGAAAGTGTACTATATACAGGTTGTGAAAATCTACCAGCTGTTTCAGAAGTTTCTGCAACAGATGCTTCTGGAACGGTTACTATTACTATGGAAGAAACTACTGTGCCAGGTGATTGTGCTAGTATGTCAATTATAACTCGTAAATGGACTGCTACTGATTTATGTGGTAATGTTGCCTATTTTACTCAAGAAATTCATGTAGCTTGTGGTGTAACCATTTATAATGCTTTAACACCTAATGGTGACGGTAAAAATGACTTCTTTTACTTAGAAGGTATTGAGTGTTATCCTAATAATAAAGTTGAAATTTTTAACCGTTATGGTGCTAAAATATTTGAAGCGGACGGTTATGATAATGTTACTCATGTTTTTAGTGGTGTTTCAGATAATTCTGCTAACGTTTCTACAGGGACTTTGCCAGTAGGTACTTATTACTATATTATTTCTTATGATTATCCTAATGGAGGATTAAATAGTTACAAAAAAATCAATAAATCAGGTTACTTATATATAGCCTCTAATTAGTAATTCAGTTTTTTTATAATAAATTTGGGGAAGCTTGTTGCTTTGAAAGGAGTTTCTACTCCTTTCTAGTAACGAGCAAATAAGCAATAAAGTTTCTAAACTTTAGCCGAAACAAAAATTGAATAGTTGCTTTTATTTCTTTTTTAAGTTGGTCATTTTCATTTTTTTACTCATTTCTCTTATTTTAATAAATGCTTTGGTATATTATTAATATACTCTATTTATCGGATTAGTGTGTGGTTAAAAGAAGGGGTTGAATGTAATGAGGTAATAAGAGTTGCCTCCTTTTTTTATGTTTTACTTAATTACCTGTTTAAGAATAAATGGAAAAATTAAATTAATCGTAATAAAACATATTTTTTTTGTAATTTAGTTAAAAAGATTGTTATGGAATTGGAACAAGAGATAAGGCTTCGAAAAAAAGTATTAGAATCGTATCAAATTTTAGATACTTTACCTGAGCAAATGTATGATGATATTACGCAGATAGCCTCTTACACTTGCGATATGCCCGTAGTGTTATTAAGTTTAATTGATGACAAAAGGCAGTTTTTTAAGTCTAAACAGGGTTTACTCATTAGTGAAATACCTCTTGATCATTCTATTTGTTATCACGCTATATTATCTAAAGATACTATTTTTCAGGTATCAGATTTGAGAGTAGATGAGCGATTTAAGAATAATCCGTTAGTGTTGTCAAATCCTAATTTAGTTTCTTATTATGGCGTACCTCTTCAGGGAAAAGAAGAGGTTTGTTTTGGTAGTCTTTGTGTTATTAGTAAAGATGAGCCAAAATTAATTTCTGAGGAACAAAAAGAAGTTTTAAAAAAATTAGCGAAGCAAGTTATTTACTTGTTAGAGTTGAGAAAAATGAATCATGATTTATTGATTTGTCAAGATAAAACAAGTAGTTATCTTTCGCAAATGGAAGAATTTGCTCACACAGCAGCCCATGATTTGAGAGCACCACTTAGAGAGGTAAAGTCTTTTTTACAATTGATTGAATCAAAGAATCAATCCTTGTATGATGAAAAGGATGAGAAATATTTCAAATTTGTATTTGATAATGTAACGATTATGGATGACTTGATTCTTGATTTGTTAGAGTTTGCCAAATCAAATGAAAAGCTTGATGAGAAAGAATCTATTGATTTGCATTCGTTTATTACAACTATTTATAATCATGTAAATAAAGATTCCGATTTGAATGATTCCCAATTGATTCTTAGTGCTATGCCCGTGATTTTTATTTCAAAATTAGCTTTGAGTGTAATATTTAATAATTTGATTGAGAATGCTTTAAAATATAAAAAACAAGATGTTCCCACGGTTTTACGCATAAGTTATAAGGATTCTTCGTTCTATCATGTTTTTGAAATTCAAGATAATGGAATAGGAATTTCAAGTGATTTTTTTGACATCATCTTTAAGCCATTTAAGCGATTGCATACTAAAACAGAATTTTCTGGCAGTGGTTTGGGATTGGCATCCGTAAAGAAAATTATAGAAAAATTAGGAGGAACTATAAGCGTAAATTCAATTGTTCATGAAGGAACAATTTTTACAGTTTCAATTCCAAAGGAATAATTAATTTTGTTCATTTAATTTTTCTATCTTTATAAAGTTAAAAAAAAGTACCCTATGCGATTAATAAAAGCTTTAATTATTGATTCTAATGCAGATATAATTAATCAACTTACAAAGTTTGCAGAAGAGAATTCAGTTATCATTGATATTTGCGGGTCGTCTAATAGTTTGGAAGAGGGAATTGAATTAGTTAAAACGTATAAGCCTGAGTTGTTATTTTTAGACCCTACAGATGAAAATTTGAATTCCTTTGTGTTAATGAAGGAATTGGATTTTAATATTCCAAAGTTCATTTTTATAACTGATGATGAAGGTAAAGCTTACCAAGGGTATAAGTATAATGCAGTTGATTTTCAAAAAAAACCACTAGACTATAACGAACTAATTATTTCGATTTATAAGGTTATTAAATTAATAGAGATGGAGATTAGTTTTCAAAATCAGAAAGTTAATCAGATTAAAGGTGTTAATTTTGAAGCTAATGATACTGGTTTTATTGCCATTTCTTCTTCTGATAAAATAGAGTTGATTAAGTTAGAAGATATTGTGTATTGTAAGGCAGAAGGTAAATACACTGAGTTTGTATTATCAAACAAGCAAAAGATTTTATCAAGTAAGAATTTAGGTGAGTTTCATACCATTTTATATAGTACTTATTTTTTTAGAATACATCATTCCTATGTTGTGAATATAAAGCAAATTTTAAAAATTACTAAAAAAGATGGATTGTATTGTGAGTTTGGAAACGGCATTTCGTTACCCGTAGCAAAAAGGCGACAAGAAGAATTTGTGAAATTCCTCAAATTATAAATTTAATAGTAATGTTAAAAAATAATAAAGTGAAAAAAATCATGATTGTTGATGATAACGAGTTTGATTGTTACATCACGTCGAAAATCATTAATAATTTGGATGCAACTGTTGATATTATGGAGTTTAATTCCTCTGTTATTGCAATCCAATATTTAGAAGATTTTCAAAATTCCCCCGAAAAATTACCAGATTTGATTTTCTTAGATATTTATATGCCTATTTTTGATGGTTTTGATTTTATAGAGAAATTCAATACATTTTCCGATGTCATAAAATCTCATACTAAAATATGTATTCTTTCTACAACGGTTGATGATCTCTATATTCATAGAGCTAGGGTAAATGATTCGGTTTTATTTACAAGTAAGCCTATAACAAAGGAGTTTATTGAAAGCATTATTGTTTAATTAAACTTTATAAAATAATTGGATAATTTGGACATAATTGTATCTTTACCTTTTGTCTAAAAAATGAAGTTTACTATAATTACTCATGTTCCACATGTTTATCGAGATAATCATTATTATGGTTATGCTCCCTATATTCGAGAAATGAATATATGGTTTACGTATGTGGATCATGTAGTTGTGGTTGCTCCATTGGAAGATAAAACGGTAAGCCCTATTCATGAACCTTATTCACATGCTAATTTAAGTTTTTTAAGCGTTTCTGAATTTAATGTTACTTCAGTTAAAAACTTTTTGGTTGCTCTATATCGGCTTCCAAAGGTTGTTGCAACAGTTTATAAGGCCATGAAATCTTCCGATCATATTCATTTACGATGTCCCGGAAATATGGGGTTAATAGGAGCTGTAGTTCAAATTTTTTTTCCTAAAAAACAAAAAACAGCGAAGTATGCTGGAAATTGGGATGGCGCTAGTAAACAACCTTTTACATACAGGTTACAACGATGGATTTTGTCTAATACTTTTTTGACACGTAATATACAAGTCTTGGTTTATGGTGATTGGCCTAATCAGACTAATAATATTATGCCTTTTTTTACGGCTTCTTATAGTGAAGAAGAAATTTTAAAATATGAAGAACACGGCCTAGTTAAGGTTACTCCATTGTCAGAAGAGGTACGATTTTTATTTGTAGGAACATTGTCAAAAGGGAAGCAACCTTTATATGCAATTCAGTTAGTAAATCAATTGAAAGAGAGTGGAATTAACGTTCGTTTAGCCTTATTTGGAGATGGGTCGTTGCATAATGAATTACAAGAGTATATTGATTCAAATGGGTTAGCAAACTTTATTACTTTAAGAGGAAATCAAGATAAAACGACTGTTCTAAATGCTTATAGGGAAAGTCATTTTTTACTGTTACCTTCTAAAAGTGAGGGTTGGCCAAAAGCTGTTGCTGAAGCTATGTTTTGGGGTTGTGTTCCTATAGCTACTCCTGTTTCATGTGTTCCTTATATGTTAGGCAACGGTTCTAGAGGACTTTTATTACAAGAACAAATGGAATTTGATGTAAATCAAATTAAATTGGTAATACAAAATTTAGATTTGCATGAAGCTATTTCAACTGAGGCTAAGATTTGGTCAAGAAATTATACTACAAATTCTTTTGAAAAAGAAATAAAAAAGCTGTTAACTAATTCTAATTGAAATTTAACAACTATAATGTGTTGCTTTTGCTTTACATAATTTTAATTTGTTTTTTCTATATTTACCCGCAACATTAATTTCTTACTGTGAACCCTAATAAAAAAATAAGAATACTTCAATTAATTGACAGTTTGGAGGCTGGAGGAGCTGAAAGAATGGCGGTTAATTATGCAAATGCTCTTTATACTTATACTGGATTTGGAGCATTAGCCACAACTAGGGCAGAAGGAATATTAAAGCAGCAGTTAAGTGAATCTGTGTGTTATAATTTTTTAAATCGAAAACAACTATTTGATTTTAAAGCGCTATTTTTACTTAGAAGAATTGTAAAAGAAAACGAAATAACTCATATACAAGCCCACAGTAGTTCTTTGTTTTTTTCTGTATTTTTAAAATTGATATGCCCTCAAATTATTTTGATTTGGCATGATCATTATGGAGCCAGTGAAATGTTAGAAAAAAGGCCTGTTTTGTTGTTGCAAATAGCGAGTATTTTTGTTAGTAATATTCTTTCAGTAAATCAGAATTTGAAGGCATGGGCTTTAGATAAATTATATTGTAAAAAGGTTTGTTATCTTCCAAATTTTACTTCTAAATCTTCTGTGGTTTTTAATGAAACAACTCATTTGTTTGGAGTGTATGGAAAGCGTATTGTATGTTTAGCTAATCTAAGGCCACAAAAAAATCACATGATGTTATTGCAAGTGGCCAATGTATTAAAAAAGGACCATCCTGATTGGACTTTTCATTTAGTTGGAAAAGATTTTAATGATGATTATTCAAAAGAAATAGTAGATAAAATACAAAAGTATCAGTTAGAAGATTATGTTTTTGTATATGGTTCTCGTTCTGATATTCCTTCAATTTTAAATCAATCTACTGTAGGCGTATTAACATCAATTTCAGAAGGGTTGCCAGTAGCAATTTTAGAATATGGTTTTCATTCATTAGCTGTTGTAGCTACTAAAGTAGGCGAAGTGCCTACTGTTTTAAATCAGGAGGAAGGTATATTGATAGAAAGTAATGACATTTTATCATTTTGTGAGGCTTTGAAAAAAATTATTGTAGATGAAGCTTTACGTATCGATTTATCTGTTAAACTTCATTCCAAAGTAGTTTCATCTTATAGTGAGAAAGCAATTATAACCTTATATATAGATTGGATTCATGAAAAATAAAACATCTTCCTATTTATTCCTTTTGTTGTTGCATGTTTTTATTGCAATTGGTCTATATTCTTTTCCATTTTTGTCTAAGATTTATGGCGTTTTAATACTTTTTTTAGGCACTTTGTTGATTGTAAATACACGAAATGCAAATAATCAGGCATTGTTAGTTGCTTCTTATGTAGTGGGTTCAGAGGTTTTGTTGCGAATGACAGGAGGAAATTTTGCTCATGAAATGGCTAAATATGAAGTAATCTATTTTTTGTTTTTAGGAATGTTCTTCTCTGGTACTTCAAAAAACTCCGTTTTGTATGTTATATTTATGTTGCTATTGCTTCCTGGAGTTTATATTGGAGCTAATGTACTGGGTTATGCAGTTGATGTACGAAAGGCAATATTGTTTAATATTTTAGGAGAAGTTACTCTTTTTGTAAGTGCAATATATTGTTATCAAAGGAAGATTACGCTTAAAGAACTTGAGTATATAATAAAGGCTATTGCATTACCTATTTTATCTATATTGACTTATTTGTTTTTATATACCCCTTCTATTAAAGATGTAATTACTAGTACTCAGTCTAATTTTGAAACTTCAGGAGGTTTTGGTCCTAATCAAGTTTCTACAGTTTTAGGATTGGGAATGTTTTGTTTTTTTGCCCTTTTGCTTTTGTTTTCAAAATCAAGAAAGATGCAATTTATCCATTTATCATTATTAATCATTTGTTCTTTTAGGGGAATTGTAACTTTTTCTCGGGGGGGAGTTTTTACTGCAGTTGCTATGATGATGGTACTTTTGGTTGTATTGTTTTGGTTTGCTAACTCGAAAACAAAAAATTATATTATTGTTTTATCAATAGTTGGATTATTAATTGGAGGCTTTGTTTGGTCATATAGTGTATTGCAAACTGGTGGGATGATTGAAAATCGTTATGCAAACAAAGATGCTAGGGGAAGAGAGAAAAATGATAAATTAGGTGGTAGGGAACAAATAGCAGGTACAGAGTTGCAAATGTTTATGGAGAATCCCGTTTGGGGTGTAGGGGTTGGTAAAAATAAAGAGTATAGAGAAGAAATGACAGGGATAGTTGCAGCATCACATAATGAAATTACAAGGCTATTGGCTGAACATGGTTTTTTTGGTGTTTTAGCGTTTATTATTCTATTTTTTACTCCACTTTTGTTATACTTTAATAACAAGGAGCACATTTTCTTATTGTCATTTTTTGTTTTTTGGCTCTTAACTATTAATCATGCTGCAATGCGAATTGCCGCTCCTGCTTTTGTATATGCCTTAACACTTTTAAAAGTTCGTTTTAATGAAAATTCTATATCTAGGGAATCAACTATCTAAACATGGTTTCAATAAAACGACAATTGAAACCTTAAGTGTTTTGTTGCAACAATCTGATTTTGAAGTGTATTGTTCTTCAGATAAGAAGCATCCTTTTTTTAGGATGTTTGAGATGATTAAAGCGGTTATCTTATACAGAAATAAAGTTTCTTATATTCTAATTGATACCTACAGCACTACGGCTTTTTGGTACGCTTTCATTTGTAGTCAAATAGCACGGTTTTTTAAGATAAGATATATTCCCATTTTACATGGTGGAAATCTGCCAGAGAGATTAAAAAAACATCCTAAAATTAGTCATTTGATTTTTGCAAATGCTTATCAGAATGTTTCACCATCAGATTATTTAAAGCAGGTTTTTGAATCCAATGGTTTTTTAAATGTGGTTTTTATACCCAATAGTATAGAAATTCAGAACTACAATTATAAAGAAAGAGCTTTTTTTCAACCTAAACTTTTATGGGTTAGATCTTTTGCTTCAATCTATAACCCAAAAATGGCAGTAGCTGTGTTGCAACAACTTCAAGTGAATTATCCTGAGGCTACTTTAACTATGGTAGGACCTGATAAAGATGGGAGCCTGCAAATAACAAAAGATTTTGCCGATTGCAATGGCGTTTTTGTAACATTTACTGGACAACTTTCTAAAGAAGCTTGGTTGGAATTAGCGGCAGAGCATGATGTGTTTATAAATACAACGCATTACGATAATACTCCTGTAAGTTTGCTTGAAGCTATGGCTTTAGGATTGCCAGTTGTTTCAACTAATGTGGGAGGTATTCCATATTTATTAACAGATAAAAAAAATGCTTTACTTGTGCCCGATCAAGATGTTGATCAAATGACAAAAGCAATTGTTTATTTAATTTCTGATTGTGAGTATGGTCGTTTGCAAGTAAGGAATGCTCGAAATTTTGTATTGCATTTTGATTGGAATGAGGTAAAACAATTATGGAAACAACTTTTAACATAATCGTTATCAATCGATTATTTTATTAAATTTTTGTGTGATTTCAATCTAAAATGATGTTGACTTTAATAAAACAAGTTAAGGATTTCTATTTTCTTTATAAAATTACTTACTTTGCCTAGAAAAAATAAATAAAATGAGTGTGCCCCAACGAATCCATTTTGAAATATCTGAGCGTAAAGTATTATTGCGTCTCATGGATGTTTTTATAACGGTACTAACACTTGGATTAATTGGCCATTATTTTCAATTTGATTATTTTAAATTATCTCAAACCAATTTTTATTGGACTATTGTTTTGGCAGTTTATTTGATTTTGTTTGGGACTATTTTTGAAATGTATAATTTACAAACGGCAAGTAATCGTTATCAAATTTCAAAGAGCATTATTCTTACTACTTCAGTTACGGTGTTGTTCTATTTATTAACCCCATTTTACACTCCAATTTTGCCTTCAAATCGTTTGCAAATTTTGCTTTTTTTCTTTTCAATTTTATTCTCATTAGCATTATGGCGCTATTTTTATATTGTACTTTTTGCTTCTAATCGATTTACTAAAAAAGTTTTGTTTGTTGGGAATAGTAATGAAATTGGGGTTTTAATAGCCGAATTAGCCAAGTTTAATCCTCATTATAGGGTATTGGGCTATGTTGCTGTAAATGAAGTTCCATCAACAAGAACCGATTTGAAAAATATTGCGGTTGATGATTTGGAGAATTTTGTTTATGAAAATTATGTGTCTGAAATCGTAGTAACAAGTACAAAGAATAAACAAACATCATTAGATTTATATAATAAATTATTACGACTACTTGAGAAGGGTATTGTTATCAGAAAATATAATCAGGTTTATGAGTATAGTACATATCGATTACCAATTCATTTTGAAGATCGTGAATTATATAAATTCTTTCCATTTAGTAGGAGTAATCAAAATAAATTTTATGTTTATTACAGTCGTTTTTTTGATATTCTTTTTTCTCTTATTGGCTTATCCGTTTTTTTTATAATTGCCCCTGTGCTCTTTTTTATTAATATTTTTGCTAACAAGGGAAGTTTTTTTTATTCTCAAATACGAGTAGGAAAAAATGGTATTCCATTTACTATTTACAAAATGCGAACTATGGTACAGGATGCAGAAGCAAATGGTGCTGTTTTTGCTACTCAAAACGATAGTAGGATAACTCCTTTTGGTAAATTTTTGCGAAAAACAAGGATAGATGAATTGCCTCAATTTATCAATGTTTTAAAAGGTGAGATGGCTATTATAGGGCCAAGACCAGAGCGTCCTTTCTTTGTAGAGCAAATTGCAAATTCAATTCCATTATATCAAACTCGTCATGTCATTAAACCAGGGCTTACAGGTTGGGCACAAGTAAATTATCCTTATGGTTCTAGTTTAGAAGATAGTTTGATGAAACTTCGTTACGATTTGTATTACATCAAGCATCGAAGTTTGTTTTTAGATATTAATATTGTAGTGAAAACGATGAGTACTGTTTTGTTCTTTAGAGGACAGTAATTAGTGTTCAGTTATCAGTTATCAGTTTTATTAGTGCGCTAAATTTGATTTCTTAATTTGTAAAACAATTTTTCCTATCCAATAAAAGTGTAAGGCAATAAAAGGCCAAACGATTTCCAAGTGAATTTTTGTAGTCATATAGGCTAGATAAACCAATAACATTGCTAAAATAATTTGTCCAAACAAAACTATTCTTTCTTTAATTCCTTTTTTAAGGTACCAAGCGAATACTAATAAAAGCGGATTAAATAGTAAAATATTATAATTCCATAAGATTTCTTCGTGCAATGAGTATAATCCTAACAAAGAGAAGAAAAGACCTAATAATCCAGCAAAGATAAAGTAACTAATTTTTATCCATTTTTTGTTTAAAAGAACTAAAATTAAAAGCGCTGTAAGTAAAGAATAAATAGAGTTTAACCAATTAAATGGAGTTTCAACTTTGGTTACTTGAAGGATTTTCGAATTACTCTTTTCAATTTTGTTTCCATTTACTTTTGTAGCTGAAATGGCATCTTTGAATTCGTAAGGTAAAAATAGGCGAGTGGCTGGTTCGTCAACTTTTGCTCCAAAAATCAATTGAATTCCTAATTTCATATAAAAATCATTCATATAGGGATACAGAATTTCTCTATAGGATAGATTGGAAGTATCTGATTTGATAGCTTCTTTTCCTAAAACCCCATTGATTTTATCTACTACCATAGTAGTACAATTTCGGTCAATGAATTTATAGGTATAAAATCGGTCCTCACTATAAACCGATTGATTTAATTGTTGAAACAGGGTGTTAATTTGAGATGGTTTAAGGTCTAATTCTTGTTCGATGATTTCTCTATTTTCCGCTTGGTAATTGTAATAGAAATCAATGAAACTACCATTGGTAACAAAATATTGTAAATCACCTTTTATAAACCTACCAATAAAATTGGGTGTACTAAAATCAAAAGCACCATAATTGTAAACGACATCAATTGCGTTGATACTATCTTGAATACGAATTCCTGTATGACCATACATAGCATACGATTCTGGACCTAAACCACAAGTTAAAATGCTGACTTTTGCTTTTTCGGAAAGTGAAATATTTTGGGAAAACCCACAAAAAGAAATTAAAATAAGTAAAGCGAAAAGTAGTTTTTTTGTCATTTTATATAAAGTCTTTTTTCTTGTTTATTTTCTCTTGCTTCTAAAATTATCTAAACAATTCCCAGTCCACTTTTAAGGAAAATATATTGGAATACAAAGCAGCGCTTTGGTCTCCTAAATCGGTTAAAGCATAATCTACTTGAATGCCTTTGTATTTAAAACCTACTCCAATATTAGGTTGATAGCTCAGTTTTTTCGAATCATCAATTTGTGTGATTTGTTGGAAATTTCCAACACCCGCTCTTAAATAAACCAAATCAATATAGCCAAATTCTAATCCTAGGGCTGGGTCGATACTTATTGCATTTGTTGAGATTAAATCATTAGTTCTAGCAAATTGCATGTTTAAATTAGTAGCTGCTAATAAACTGTAATCATATCGAATAATCCATTTCTTTGACATTCCCAATTGCGCTTTTGGTAATGTAATTTCGCTAGTTTCTGGTAATTCTTGATTCTCTCCCGGAATAGCATCAGCAATTTCCTTATATTTTTCTTCATTAATGGTCCAAGTATTGTAAGTAGTTGTTATATCACGGATCATTAATCCAAATTTCCAATCTTCATCATCACTGATGTACTGAATTCCTAAATCTAATCCAAATCCCCAAGAATTAGCAAAATCTCCAATAATTCTTCGAATTACTTTCGCATTCACACCGTAATTTAAGCCTTCAATAGGTAAACTTCTGGCATAAGAAACAGTCAAGCCATAATCGGCAGTAGAAAAAAGTGAAATTCGGTTGTAGTCTATGTTTCCTTCACTATCAATTAATTGAGTCGTATTTAAAATATCATCAACTCCAAAGCGAATTAAGGAAATTCCAACTGCACTTCTATCATCAATCGGCATAGCAAAGCCGGCATAATCATATTGCGCAATATTCGCAAAATAATTGGCATGCATTAAAGCGAATTGTTTGTCTTGTAATTTTAATAGTCCCGCAGGATTCCAATAACCCGAGTTTACATCTCCTGTGTGCGAAACTACGGCATTAGACATTCCTAAAGCCGCTGCATCTACTCCAATATTCATAAATTCATTGGAATATTTTCGCACGGTTTGACCCTGAGTCATCCAGCCAATACAAATTATAAGATATAAAGTGATTTTTTTCAATATCAATTTTTTTACAAAGATGAAATAAATTTCTCAAATACTAAACTCTAAAAGTATTAACTTATTGTATTACATTTGCTGTAAAATATTTAAAGCTTATTTTTAGTTATAAAATGGTAGTCGTTCTAATATGCCAATTATCATAGACTAAAGTAGTACTAATAAAGTTACATAATTATGAATATTAAAAAACACCTTCCCAATCTTATTACCTTGCTAAATTTAGCATCTGGACTGTTAGCTATAATTGCTATATTTAAAGGTTATTATGATGAAGCGTTTATTTTTGTTTGTTTGGGAATCTTCTTTGATTTTTGGGATGGTTTTTTCGCAAGAAAATATAATGTTTCTGGACCTTTAGGTGTGCAATTGGATTCATTGGCAGACATGGTAACTTGTGGTGTAGTGCCAGGATTGATGATGTTTGTCCTATTTCAAAATATTCAAGAAGATTCTACTTCGGTTTACTATCTTACTGAAGAGTATTTTTATATGGGATTTGTACCTTATTTAGGTTTTTTAATTACGTTAGCTTCTTGTTATCGTTTGGCAAAATTTAACATTGATACGCGTCAAACCGATTCTTTTATTGGGTTGCCAACTCCTGCAAACGCTTTGGTAATTATGAGTATTCCCATGATTCAATTTGCTAATGACTTTGAAGGATTGACTACCATTTTATACAATCCTTATGTGTTGTTGTTTATCACTATCTTGAGTTCGTTTATTTTAAATGCTGAAATTCCGTTATTTTCATTGAAAATTAAAGAATTTACTTGGGCTAAATATAAAATGCAAATCTTGTTTTTAATTGGTTCGTTATTGTCCTTTTTTATTTTAGGATTTGTTGCTATTCCATTGATTATCATTAGTTATGTGTTGGTTTCTGTTATCAGTAATAAAATGGCGAATAAGGCGTAATGGCGTCCAAAACTTACAGACGAAAACCTATTACAAAACGAAAATCCAACACTAAAAGCAAATGGATTTTCTATCTGATTTCTTTATTGTTATTTCTGTTTGTTGCGATTGGAATTTATAAATTTCGCGATGGTTTCCTGTATTATTTAGGTTTTAAAACCGATAAAAATGTAGCTACACTTTCTAAAGAAGAACGAAAATTAGCTGATATCCGAATTTATGAAGTGTTACACAAACACGATGACAAAGCCATAGGTTTTGATGTTTCAGAATACCAAAGTGAAATCGATTGGGAGCAAACCTATCATATTGATGAATCGTTTGAATTGTCTTTTGTTTTTATTCGTGCTACCGCTGGAAAAAATAGAGTAGACTCAAGATTCAAAGAGAATTGGAAAGCATCTAAAGAACGAGAGCTTATTCGAGGTGCTTATCATTATTATCGTCCCAATGAAAATTCGATTGAACAAGCCGAAAATTTTATTAAAACCGTAAAATTACAAAAAGGCGATTTGCCGCCTGTTTTGGATATTGAGAAATTACCAAAATCCCAATCAATAGATAGTTTAAAAGTAGGATTACGTCGTTGGTTGAAGAAGGTAGAAAATCACTACAAAGTCAAGCCAATTATTTATTCAGGAGAGAGTTATTATACTGATTTTTTAAAAGAAGAATTTTCAGAATATCCGCTTTGGATTGCCAATTACAATTTTTGGAGAAATGATTTAGAATCCGATTGGCAATTTTGGCAATTCACCGAAAAAGCGCAAATTGAAGGTATTGAGGGCATGGTAGATATCAATATTTTCAATGGTAATAAAAATAAGTTGTTGTTGAAGTGTATTCGATAGTTGTTTAAACGCAAAGACTCAAAGTTTTTTCGAGAAGGACGCATTTCATTAAAACACATAGAAACAGTAGTTTCACTTTGTGATGATTAAGTCCGAAGTGTAGGACGCTGCACTTAGTATAGTTCAAATTAAACTAAGCGCATAGCATGTCGTGCTGCCAAGCATCCCTTGTTCAACAATCAGTACTATGATAAAAGAAATAAAGCTTATTGGACTTTGTGCTAAACTTCGTGAAACTTTGTGCTACAAAAAAAAACTATTCTTTTTTCAAATTTAATTCTCCTTTACCATGAATAATGGTTGTTTTTGGAGCATCAAAATCAATCTTAGTTTTACGTAATTCAAAGTTTTGTCCAAGGTAAACACGTCTTACCATTTCGTCTGCTACTAATTCTTCTGGTTTTCCAGCTTTCAGAATTCCTCCTTCAAACATTAAGTAGGTTTTGTCTGTAATTGCTAAGGTTTCTTGAACGTTGTGGTCGGTAATTAAAATCCCGATGTTTTTATTTTTTAATTGGGCAACAATTCTTTGAATGTCTTCTACGGCAACAGGGTCAACTCCTGCAAAAGGTTCATCTAACAGAATGAATTTTGGATCGGTTGCTAAAGCGCGCGCAATTTCAGTACGACGGCGTTCTCCCCCAGAAAGTAAATCTCCACGATTGGTTCGAATGTGTTCTAATGCAAACTCAGCAATTAATTCTTCCATTTTAGCTTCTTGTTCGGCTTTTGAAAGTGTAGTTAATT